>JAHCBA010000013.1 GCA_019634625.1 Verrucomicrobiia bacterium | reverse complement strand
GGGGGAGGTATCCGTTTTCAGTGGTGAAACCAAGAGCTGTAAGTCGTGGTTCGCCCTCGACCTTGGTTTAAGCGTCGCGTGCGGGTCGCCCTGGATGGAACGCCAATGCCACCGGGGCCGGGTGATCCTGGTTAATCTGGAGTTGCCCGAGTGGGCGATCAAGAAGCGGCTGCTGGAGATAGCCGCCAAGCGGGGCCTTAACCCCACCCCGGACAGCATCCTTGTCTGGAATTTGAAGGGGCGAACCGTATACGCTCACCGAATCCGCGAACATATCCAGAATGCGAACCTCTCCGACGTGGCATTGGTCATTGTTGACCCTGTTTACCGATTGCTTGGCGACGCGGACGAGAACTCGGCCAGAGACATCAATGCGCTTTTGGGACAAATAGCTGGAGTTGCGGTGGATACTGGAGCGCATGTCATCTTGCCTGCCCATTTTGCCAAGGGGAGTCCAGCCGCGAAGGACCCTCAGGATCGCGCTTCGGGGTCGGGGGTGTTCGCCCGCTTTCCCGATTCCCTGCTCGTTATGACAAAGCACGAGAACCACGAGGAGGGGAATGGCGTTTACACCGTCCAATCGGTCTTGCGGACGTTTCCCCCGGCCCCGTCTTTTGTCGTGCGTTGGCGGCACCCGGTCTTCGAGGTGGATTCGGCGTTGGACCCCAGCCGTCTCAAGCAACGCAAGCCGGGGATGCAGGAACAGTACAGCCGGGAGCTACTGCTTGCCCTCCTCGACGGTGGACCACTGACCAACAAGGAATGGGGGATGGCCGCCGACGAGGCCATGAGGATGCCTCGCAAGACTTTCTTCGACTATGTGCGTCGGCTCGAACAGTCCGGGGCCGTCGGACGAACGGGGGATGGCAAGTACTGCCTCCCGACCCGCTAGCTGGCGAAGTGGCGAAGTACTAATTCCGCCAATTCCGCCACTTCGCCAAAGTCCCCTGCCTTTCTGGATGGCGGCGACCCTTTAGAGGTCCCGCCGCCGCCAGCCGGGGACCCGCCGCCAGACAAGCCCAGACATGATTCGGCCCAACCCCACTCTAAACTCGAAGGATCGGCCCTGGATTCCACCCCGCCGCCGCCAACGCCCCAGGAGCCTTCCGGACACCCCGCCCGCTGTGGTCTATCACCTCAACCATGCCCGACGCGGGGAAGTTAGATTTCCCAGCCTCCCACGACCTCCCCGGGACCTCCCACGGAACGGCCCTCGCCGTTCTTTCGGTTCCCAGTTCTTAAACGGTGTGATGCCGTCCTCGGACAGCGCCGTGAAGGGAAGTAAGCAACACAGGACCATCGCCCACTGCGTGTCCACGTCGAGGTTGTAGAAGTAGAGAGCACGGAAACCAAGTAGATTACCCTCTTAGCAGTTCACATATCCTATGCACGCAACGAGGAAGATTCTCGCGTAATTCATAAACCCAGAATCGACAGACTTTCCAACCTAAACTTTGGAGTTGCAGGTCCCGCCAATAGTCATCGTCCTTCCGTCCACCTCCTGCGGTCCGGTGGACGGATTCACCATCCACTTCGACATCTACCTTGAGCGGATGCAACACGGCCAAATCGAGAAATCGGCCTGCAATCGGATACTGTGGGATGACCTTCACTCCTGCTTGTGTCAGAGCTTCTGCAAGAACCCTTTCCCAAGGCGACTGGTAAGGGTCACGAGTAATGGATCGGTGGGCAGTGGCTTCTGGCAACGTGCGACGTGCTAGCTTTTGAATAAACGGGATACCACAATCCAACGCCCAGTCCCTATTGCCGACGACGTGTAAGACGGCGCGTGCGCGAGAAACGGCGACGTTGAACAAGTTTGGGTTTTCGCGTAGGAAGATGGCCGCTCCTTCGGGCATGTCGGGGCCACCGCACAGACTGAACAGAATCAGGTCTCGCTCGTCGCCTTGAAAGCCGTGAGCAGTGGAGGCGAGAAAGCGGACGCGATCCATGAAGTCCGGCGGCAAAGTATCGCCCGTTTCCAGCGCATCCTTGAGCCGAATCATTTGCTGTCGAAATGGCGTCACGACGCCAATCGTTCCGCGATAATCCGCAGCCGCCAGCCGCGATAACTCGCCGCGAACAGCTTCGATTTCGTCCGCGCACCATACGCCCGTCTGACCGGGTTCGAGCCTGCCGAGAATGTGTGTCCAATGAATCCCCGGCTGCATGCCGCGCGGGATGTTCAGGCGCTCGCTCATGGTGACGACGTGGAGCGTCTTGGCGTAGAACGCCTCATTGCAGTAATCGGCGATGAGGTCGTGCGAGCGGAAATGCAAATCGAGTCGCGCACGGGCAGTGTCAGGCACAGCTGCGCTGGTGTCGGCGACGTCAAAGGCGCTGTTGACACGATAGGTGAAGCGCTGGACCTCGGCATCCGTGAGGCCGTGCTGCTCCAATAGTGTCTGTTCAACTACGGCGTCCAGCGTGCTGACATGCTTGAGTTGCATCGGGTCGCCGGCAAAGACGGCGCGCTTGCTTCGGGCCAGCAACGGCACGACCGAAGGGATGTCGCACTGGCTGGCCTCGTCGATAATCACCAGGTCGAACATTCCCGGCAGGAGCGGCAGCGCACTGCGGGCGGAGAGGTTCGACACTGACCAAAGCGGGAATGCACGCATGATGAGCGGAAAATGCCGCTTCAACTCATTTCCAAAGCGGTCAGCCCCCCAATTCTGAATGCCAGCGCGCAGGTTTGCCAGCGATTCACGGTCAGAAGGAGCGAGGGAATTGGGCAGGCCACCAGCGGCCCACCGCATCCAAAGGCCAGTCAGCTCTTCGATTCCCTGTTGGGCGCTCGTCATCCGGCGATTGCAGTCTTCGGCTCGCGGCAATTGCGCGATGCGCTGTTCGCAACTTCGCACAAGCGTCACCACTCGCGCCGCTTCGGCCCATGCTTTCCAGGTCGTGAAAAAGTCGTTCCAACCGTCGCCTGTCGCGTTCGCGTCGGGCAACGCGCGGTCAGCAAATGGGCTTGGCAACGATAGTAATGGCTCGCGTGCCGCTTTGCGCCGGGCTTCAACCTGGCTTCGCCGGAGTGCGTGGCACAGCTTTTGAAATGGACCTCTCGGCAGGGCGAGCGCGTGACGTAACTCCGTTTCAATTGTTCCCACGCGGTCACGGGTCATTTCGCTCGGCCAACTAGCAAGCGCATCGTCTGATTGGGCCGCGAGAGGAAGGGCCTTGCGCAATTCCTCAAGCTGCCCGTTCAACACCGCATACTCCTTGCGGGCCTGCTCAAGCGTTGAGATGTCGGCGAGGGCCGCGTGCTGTTCACTGAACAATGCGCCAAACTGCCGCCGATACTCCTCACCCTGCGCCGCGTCCGGTCGAGGCGGCCGGGCAAGAAGGCTTTGCAGTTTGGCGAGGTAGTTTTGTCGCTGCGCCAGTTCCCGGCTGGAAGTTTGGATGATGAGGTCGCCGCCTTCCACCGCGCTGTTGAGCCGTGGCAACACCGCTTCCAATGCCTGGTGGTTCTTGCTGGCGAACAAAGTCGCCTGGCCTCGGAGCAACTGATTCAGCAGCATCGCTGCGACAACTTCCGACTTTCCGGTGCCAGGCGGCCCCGTCACGACGGAGACCGGCTCGGCCAAGGAATTGAAGACGGCTCCCCGCTGGCTCGGATGCAGCAAGCGCGTCTGCAAGAGCTGGTCGGCGGTGAACAATGGCGAAGGCGCGGGGGCATCGCCGGGCGCCGTTGTTGAGGCGTCCGGTTCGGCAGGTGGTTCGTAGTTTGGAAATAGTGCGGCAAGCGCCGTCTGATCCAGTTCTTCATCGGAGAACTTCTCGGTGATGTCGCGAAGGTCGCGCAGCAAACTCCGCGTGTAGCGCAAGCGTGGGCCGAGGGTCAGGACGGCGGCGTTGTAAAGCCCCGGTTCGGCCTTTTTCCAGTCGGCAACATTTCCTAGATCAAGAGGCTCAATGTGCTCGGCGAACCTGTCCGGGTCATGCACGTAATGGGCGGCGTCCTGTGCGAGACGGGCAAAGTCTCTTGGCTCTGGTGTGGTGCGCTCGCCGTTATCGTCCTCGCCGTCGGCATCATTTAAGAGACCCATCGCGCGCAGAAAAGCTGCGCGTTCGGCACGTTGCCGGAAGCGGTATTCTAGCCAAGCGCCGTTTACGGCTATGTGACCGTCCGGCTTAAGGTGCAACACACCGCCGCGCCAGTCGGCTGTCATGGGCTGGGCGAAAAGCGGAACGACGAAACCGGAAACATCCTTTGGCTTCACGAATACAAGAGGGTAACAGAGGTAAACGCATTCGTCCTCCCCGCGCCTGACGCGATTGCGCTGGAACGGCGCTTGTTCTCTGGCGAGCGAGATAGCGAAGTCACCACCGGCGGCCAACCGCGCCCACGGAATTTGCTGCTGAACGGCAATCCAGGTGTCGTCCTCGTTTTCGACGTAGGCTCGCAACTGCGGGGCCTCGTCCTGCCAGAGACAATCCATATAGTAGCGGCACATCGCACGGAACTTGGCCCATCGGCCAGCCGGTGCGGGTGGCGGTGCGACTGCCGTGGGTGCAACCGCCTTTGTCGGGGGGGTCTCGGTTCTTCCACTGCCTGAAGGTGGAAAAGGCAAGGGTTTCCTTGAAGGCGGAGTCGTTGCGATGCCAGCATGCATCCTGAGCAGCCGCCAGCGAGTCCCTTCAAGGCGGACGACGCCTTGGCTTTGGAGCTGCCGCAATTCCTGAAGAACTTCAAACTCCTCGACCTTCAACCCGCTGCGGCGCACAGCGTAACGCAACTCGGCGGCAGTTTGCGGGCAGGGAGCGAGGGCAAGAGCGTTGAGCAGCGAGTCAGTCATCGTTCTTGCCTTCTGCTTCATCATCTTCCTCTGGCGGCGCAATTGGCGGCATCTCGTCCGTTGAAGCTATGAAGTCGAGCCATTCGGTTACACGCTCGACAAGCGTCCTCGGCCCCGGACGCAGACGCAGGGAGTTTGCCTGGCCAAGAAGCCGACTGAACCGCTTCGCTAGGCGAGCCTCCTCCTGTGGACAGGTATCGGAAGCCAGGAAATCGCGCGCTTGCGCGTGGCGTCTGACGCGGAGCAGCAACGCCAACGCGCGCAGGCTGTTCATGAATACGACGCGGATATTTTCCTGTTGCACCTTCTGCTCGAATGCTTCGAGGCACAGGCTCGCAGCAGCAACGACGTGTTCGCGCGGCACTTCCCGCAGAACATCTGGACGTTGATAGAGAACGTAAACAAGCATTCTCAGCCAGTTGTTGTTGAGTAGCTGCCCGAAATCCCATTTTTCTTTAACAGTCGCGAAAAGACGACGCCCGTGGTCCGGCGTTTGAAGCACTCGCCCCGCCGCAAACAGGCGCACGACATTCGTGACCGGGTGAATCTCACCCGCCAACTGATTCTGAAATGTGTCCGGCGCGTATCCACCCAGCCGACCCAAGAGGTAAACGACCGCGTCTATTTCCGCAGATGCCGCGCGTGCATCTCCATTCAGCACCCTTAATCGTTGCCACAGGCGCCGTGCGATTTTACGCGCTCGCTCATCGTTACTCGGCAACGGGTTCGCTATCTGCGAACGACCTGCATAGCCTCTCTCCACAAACTCACACGGCGCGTCGGTGCTAAAACAGACAAGCAGGTTGACGGGTGCCGCGTCGCCGCCCGAGCCTGTTACGCCTGCAAGTTGAGGGGCGATGGTTTTCGCGGCGCGCAGCTTTAGAATACCGAGAGCCGCCATCCGGTGGCTTTGTGCGCGATGCTCAAGGGCCTGGGTGAGTTCTTGTTCGGCGGTAGAAAGGAAGTCATCGAAAATCGGCCGATGTGAGTAGAGTTTACCGCACGCTGGCCAACCAAATTTTACCATCCCCTTGGGCCATTTCTCTCCCGGATCGCGGGCGACGCGCTCCATGTTTTGCCAGTTGAGCATCACGCTTTGCCCAGTGCCAAACACATCGAATTGTCTCGGCGAGGCTGTGATGCGCACGCGTGCGAATCCACCTGCTGAACGGGCGCTGACGTTCAAATCAACCCAGGCGTTTTGTGCAGCCTGCACGGGCAGGTCGGTCGAGAGTTTTCGGAATTCGGGTTCGCCCGAGCGCTGCAACCAACTCGCAAGTCGAGTGGTGTCTTTCTCGATGAAAATCCGCCGGGCAAGCACTTGTTGAAAATCGAGCCCTCCAGACACCTCGCAATCCGCTGGAATAAGTGGAAGCCACTTCGGTTCTCGTTCCTCCGTGAGAGCGAATAATTCCAGCGATGGCAATACGTCGAGATAGGTCGGCCAGTCCCGCTCCAGCCGCCAAGCGAATAGACACGAGCCGCGCGCTACGGCGGTTGGGTCGGGGGCAGGCCAGTCATAATCTGCAAACCGCCGCTTCAGCAGCGTGAGCAGAGGCTCCGCCAGCGGGCCGCACGCCAACAAGTCTGATTGCCTGCCAACGGCGTTGGAAATTTCGCCAAGGTGCGCCTCCAGGAGCGTAAGTTCCGGGCGCAGTCGAAAAAATGGAGCGGGTCTATCGCACAGCAGCGTATCCGTCTTCGTGAAGTGCAAGCGATTCAGGCGACGGACAGGCACAAGGAATGCCTGTCCATCTTTCTCTTGCTGTCGAAACTCGAATACAGAGACCTCCACTCCATGCAGTCCCGCGTCCACAACGGCTAAGTCCTTGCCGACTGGTATGCGGGCCGCCTTCGCTTCCGCCCATGACATGGCTGCGGCGACCGAACGCCAGACCAAGCGCGCTCCGGCTGGCAGTCGGCCAAGCAGTGATTCCTGCGACTCTTCTGGCAATTGGTTCGGGATGGCGAGCACCAACTGTGTTACCGCCGCATCGCAAAGCGTTCGCTTTAACACTGAACGAGCCTCTGCGCTCAGGCATTCGGCGGGCGTGGGCTTGTTAATTGAGGGCAACCCGTCCGGGGGCTGCCACTGCGGGTCCGACCATGCGCTTCCGGTATTCAGCCGTTGCCACACCGAGGCGAGCATGACCCGGCCGTTTTGCACGGGCGGCGTAGCACGGCTCCATCCATCGGGCGCGGCCATCGCCAGCGGGGGCCAATCTCCTCCCGAACCGCGCTCGCTTCGCAATGCATCATCACCGGCGAGTATTTTCTCCTTCCTCACCATCGGGAGAAGCACGCAGGAGGGACGCTCTGGATGAGCGCTGCCTTGAAATGCTTCAGTGCCCGCAACGTCTCGAACGCAAGCGAGCGAGTTTACTCCACCAAGGTCCAGTCCGACGAATTTCATCCTGCCAATTCCTCCAGCAAGATATTGAGAAGCTCAGGGAAGTCGTGGAACCAAAACGGGCCTCCCGCTGGTGCGGCCAGATAATCCAACCGCCCGTATCGAGGATTTTCTGGTTTCTTGTCACGCAACCATTCGCCTCGCAACAACAGGCCGCGCACGTTCAATGACGATGCCTCGTGGGCAACTTGATCGAGGGACGACTGCAAACAGTTAACCATTTGATCCCGCTGCTTGGCATCGGTTCCAAGGCTCAACACAGAGTAAATGCAGAGAAGCGACTGCGGCTTCAATGGACCTGTTGTGGGATAAACAACCAAGGCCAACTCCACGCCGAGACGCGGCAAGAGTTCCTCCAATCCCGGACATAGATGCGCGTGTGCGGGGTGAACTAATAGCATCCGTGCTCTACCGTCATGGCGTATCCAGCGGCTTGAGACCGACAGCGCCGGGACAAAACTGCCGGCGTGATGTTCGCTTCTCAAGTATCCGGCGAGTTCGCAATCGCGTCTCCAGACGCACGTATTCCGCGCTTCGTCGCTGAGAAGGAACGAAATGACGATGCCGCGAACGAATTCCGCCCACAGCTTTCGCCCCCAAGACCAGATGTTGTCCACGGCCTCCTCTTCGCGCCGCAACTTGTCGTATTGAACCCAAAGCGGGTGGTAGCGGCGGTCCTTTTGGAGCACGTAATTGGGGCGAGGCGCACCGACCAGCCGGCCAACTGCCGAAAGGGGCGACCAAACTTCAAGCCGCTCACAGTTGCCACGGAGGTCAACCACCGTCCTCACGCGTGGATGTTCCCGCGCACGCCCATTCTCCCGCTCGTAGGCGCGAGCGCGATGCTGGCAGAGGCGAATGAATTCCCGCATGACGCGATTCTCCGCCGTGTCCACCGTTTCTCGTCGGGTAATCGCAAGGATTTCCTGACGGCCACCTGCCTTTTCCAGAACCGTTCGCCCTGGGCGGCGAATCAGGTCGCGAAGGCAAATGGAGTCCAGTTCCTGCACGCGCCCGACGGAGACGAGTTCGCGTTGTCGAACGAGCATTCTTCGAGGTCGTTCGCAGACGTTGCGAATGGCGCTAAGATGGGCGAAGGCAATCTCGACCACCCGGGCCATGCGTGGTTCTTCGCCGGTGCTGACTTTCTTCCAGCGCTTCCATATCGTCGCCCAGTTCAGCCGGGCAACGACCTGGCCCGCAAACTCGTGAAATTCAGCAAACTCCCGGTCCTGTGTTAGCGAAATGGCCTCGGTGAAATATCCGCAAAGAAAATCAACCGTGTCGCGCAAGTAAACCTCCGCTGCGTTGGAATCAATCGGGTCTTCCCATGCGCTGGCGCGCCGCTGGCTCCCGCGAACAGGAATGGCGAATTCTTCGCTCCCGAAGCGGACATGCCACAAATCGGTTTTCTCGTATGGAAGGGCTGGCGTTGACAGAACGCCGCGACGGCGTCCCGCCGCCGTGTTCGGGTTCGATAGAACTTGGTTGGCCAATGGAGCGCTCGAATGCTGATGGCCTGCGAGTGTCGGCAATGATTCATCCTCCGTGCGCGTAAAAAACGTAAGGGATTCGGGATTGAGAGGCTCGACCGCCTCACAGTCCTCAGGACTGAGCGATGCTCCACCGCTGGCGCGCGATGCGAGCAACGACCAAGGATAAGGCAACACGCGAGCCATAGACGTGGCAGTGAAAACCTACGAGCGCTTCACGCCGAACCATTCAAACAGGTGCTGTTCGCGAGCGCGGGTGAAGGCGTCCGCAAGTTCAGGGTCTTGCAACCCAGAAATCGTTGCGCCGAGTTGATCAAGACAGCGCGATGCCCTGTCGTCCTGGGTGTCGAGGCCGCGCAGCTTAGGGATAATCTTTTGCTCGATTTGGTCGGCCAGTGCATTACGGCATCGTGCCGGGTCGGTCGAAGCGCCAGGATAATTGGCGAGGTAGTCGAGGATGGCCCGATACACTCGATGTCCGAAGGGACGGTTGACGGACTCAAGCATCTGATTGAGTTGAGTGAGCGCCGTGCGCTCGTTGTCGAATCCGTTTCCATCGAATGGCTTCACCCATTGTTCCCATGTGGCGCGGGGCAGAAAGTCCGCGGTGGGCGCAACGGTCGGGGCGGAGGAGGCTTTCAATTCCTTGGGTGCGCCAAATCGCAGAACGTTTGCGCGGTCGATGACCTTATCGGATAGCGACTGCGTCGATTCATCTTCGTTCATCGTGCCGACAAACAGGACGTTAAAGTCCGGGAAGATGAATCGCGGCGCTTCCGTGGCGGGAAGACTGCCAGCGTCCACCAGCAACGAGACTTCACGGCGACGTTGCTCTTCTTCTATTTTGCGACCACGGCGCTGTTCCAACCGGCTGAGGAAGTCGGAGAAATAATACTCGATTCGCGCAAGATTCATTTCGTCCAGCAGTAAGAGGAGCATTTGATCTTTGCGCGAATCAATCTTAAGTCCGGGGAGGTCTATCGCGGAGAACCGCGACATTTGTGCTAGAGCGCGCGCAAGTTCGGTGGCTTTGTATTTTCGCTCCAAATAGTTGTAGAACCCAAGCAAGTCTTGAGGGCCAGACCAACCGGGCTGCACGGCGAGGCTGAGAAAATTCATTCCGGTTGCCTCGGCATACGCCATCGGCAGCGCGCTCTTACCTGTGCCGCTCACGCCTGCCAGCACGACCAGTGGATTGATGTGAGCCGCTTTAAGGCTGGTGTGAAAAGCCAGTTGAACTCGTTCCGGAAAATGCAGGCCCCTTGCGCGCAAATGGTCAGCCAGTCGCCGCAGCGCCGTGCTCTCCTCGATTCGAGCGCCGCGACTGAAGGCGAACTTGAGTGCGGGTTGAGTCAAATCCTCAAGTGCCTTGGTGAGGTCCGTGTGCCCGACATCCACCTCCTTCAAACGGGCGTTGAGGTTTTCGGCCATTGCCTTGAAGGCATCCAAGGATTTCTGAAGTCCCGTCAGTTCTGCTCTTGCTGCATCGCGTGCCGACTCGGCCTCCTTCCGTTCTCGAATGGCCTGTTGTTTTTCCTTCTCAAACCGCTCAACCTTTTGTTCCAGCGTTGTCAGAGCGGATTGCAACTCCTGCATCCTTTTCTGTGCATTTCCAAGCTCAACACCTTTTTGGCTGCATTGGTCTTGGAGTTCGCGGACCGCCTTTTCGAGTTCGGCCTCTTGCCTGTGGAATCCGGCGAGTTGGTCACGGAGCGTGCCGGTCTCCTGCGTCAGTTGCGCTTTTTCCAAATTGAGCCGGCTTGTTTCCTGAGTGACTTCGTTAAGTCTCGACTCTTCCTGCGCAAGCTTCTGCTGAACCGCGGATCGCTCGGATTCTCCTCGCGCGACATCGGCCATCATCTGCTGGATGCGCGCTGGTGCTTCCGGGTTCGCATCCTGCCACTCCTTCAGAATCCGCAAGAACCCGACCGTGGCCTCAAGCTGACCGATTTCGGCGCGGCACTTGTCTATGCCTTCGGTCGCCTGCCGCAATTCTTCGCGCCGAATTGGCAGCGTCGCCTCAAGTTCCTTGAGTTCGTTCCAGTGCGGCAAGAATCGCTCGGCATAGCGAAGCTTGAACATGGCGAGAATCGTTCCGACCCCCGCCAGCAACGAAAATCCCCACAGCGCCCATTGTAACAATTGTGCGTTCGGCATCTTGTTCCTTTCAAATCAGGTCCATCATTTCTGACCCTCGGACTGGCTCTTCTGGCGCTGGGCTTCCTGGCGGCCGATTTCCCTTTCCAGCGCCTCCTTCTCTTCTTTGAGGCGCTCTATGGTGGCTTCCAAACGCGAGGCTTCACGGGTGAGTTCCCCTTGCTTGACGACGAACACCTGTAACTGCGCGCGTGCCGCAGCAAGGTCGGCATCGGCCTTTTGCGCATCGGCCTTCGCGGCGTCGCGGCGTGTTTCCGCGTCGACGGCATCCTTGCGCGCCTGCTCCAAGTCCCTCTTTGACGCCGCGAGTTGGGCGGCTGTCTTCGTTTGTTCGCTGGCTAGCTGGTCCTGCGCCGTTCGCGTTTCGGTAAGGCGCCTCTGGGCCGCAGCAAGGTCGGCGTCAGCCCGTAGCGACGCTGCTCTGGATGTCTCCAGCCGGGTTTCCGCGTCGGCTGTATCTTCGCGGGCCTGTGACAGGCGATTCGTCAACTGCGAGAGTTCGGACGCGGCTTTGCTGAACTTAGCTTCCATCTCGGCGGCACGGGCTTCAGCCGTTGCCGACTGTTGCTGGAGCTTCGCGGTCTTTTGTTCCTCTTGCCCGGTTGCGGTTTGCAGCGCCTTCAAATCCGCCGCCTTCTGGTCAAATGTTGCGAGCAGGTCCTTCTGCGTCTGAATCTGCTGGCGTAACGCGGCCAAGTCCGTGGTCAGCTTCTCGCGCGCCTGGCGCAAATCATCCGCTTCCTTTTGGATTTGCTCGAACCGCGACTGCGCGGCCGCGGCATCGGTTTCCAGTTGCTTGCGGCGCGTGTCGGTATTGGCAAGGGCATTCGTGGCGGCATTGAGGCGGCGCTCTGCTTCCTCGGCATGGCGAGCGAGCACTTTGGCGTCGGCGTTCGATCTGGTGAGTGCATCACGCTCGGCTTTCAGCAGTTCAACGGTCGAGGTCAGTTCTGATTTCTGCTTGTCGGCGTCAAGCAAAGCGCGGTTGGCGTCGTCCAGCCTCTTGCCTGCCAAGGCGATGTCGGACTCCGACTGCCGCTGCTTGGCGTCGAGTGTCGCCAAGAGCGCCTCTGCGGCGGCCTTTTCCTTGAGCCGCTGCTGCCAGTCGGCAACCGCCGGTGCGAGCGCGTCTTTCTGCTTGGTGAGTGTCTCAACCTCGACCTGAAGCTTTGCCAATTCGGTGCGCTGTGTCGCAGTGCGAGCCTCTGCTTCGTCGGCTTGCCGTTTCGAGTCCTCGAAGCGACCTAGCTTCACTATGAGGACGGCAGAGAGCAGCACGTTGCCGGCGAGCGCAACGACCAGTCCGGCGGCAAGCCACGGTTGGATGACCGGGGTCTGGTCATTCGCGGATCTGTTGCGGGTCGAATCAGCGTTCATGATTTAGTTGGTGTCCCGGGTCTAGCAAGCTATTGGTCCAGCATGTAGTCGCCACGCAAGAGACCGGCGACGGACCAGATGCAGAAACGGAGGTATTGATCAGCCATCAAAGTCCTACGTGCGATGAACGAGGGTAGTTGTGATCGAGCGCGAGCGGGCGCTTCTGCAAGCGGGAGAATAAGTGGGACGGACGACGCCACACCTCCTTGCCCTTGGTCTCGCGCCCGGGCAACCCGGCATCACGAGGCTCGCAGGAAACGCCAGTGTTGGGAGGTGGCCATGCAACGGCCCAGCCAAGATCCGCGAACAATCCCGTTGCGGGCTTCTCGGCAAACTGGTCATCGGTGTAGGCGTGGGGCATGGCGGTTTAGTCTGACTGTTCGGGTTCAGTCTGAATGAGAAGAATCCTCTTGGCTGGTGCTTCCGCACGGTCGTTGTTTCCAGGCACGTCGAATGCGCCGAGGAACGCGCGGCTTACGCGGCCCTCATCGCCTACGATGGTTGAAGCTGCGCGGCTCACGAATGAACTTACCCAGCCGAGAGCGATGCGGTCTGATTCGAGCGGCGTTCCAATTTGGCCTGAATGGATAGCCGAACCAAAAACCATAGGGCAGCAAGCCCATTTCCGCTCGGGATAACTGCCGTGGTGCTGAACCGGCACGCCAAACTGCGTCTCGATTGTGATACGCCCAGGGCTTGATGGCGCGTCAGCCGTTAGTATGGCGGCGGAGGCATAAAAGAACTGCTTCGTGCCATCCGGCGCACGGTGGAAAACACAATACGACCCGACAGAGGGCAATACGGCATTACTCAACAGGTGAGCAGGCGGGTCAAAAGTCTGGAATCGCCCGACAATCTTCGGGCGAGTGGTGAGCAAGTGGAATTGAGTGCTGTCACCATTGAACGCCTGTTTGGGGACAGGTGGGCTCTTTTCGCACAGTGCGTGAGAATGATTGGACCTCTTCGCCTGCATGAAAGTAATTCGCACTTGAGGTTGTCTCCCAAGTCGAAACCAAATAATGCAGACGTCAGCCAATTCACATCTGGCAATGCGCCGAGTCCAAGGCGGGCAGGCTGAGAACAGCACTTGAGACCGAGAGCCGTGCAACTCCTCAACCTGAACGCTATTCGATACGCTTGAGAGTGAACTAACCAATGCGCGGAACAGTGGCACTTCAAAGAAGCGCACCTTCGCGCTCTCCCGTGAGAAGCGCTCAGCAAACTCGAATCCAAAATTGTCGCTTCTGCTGGACATCGAGTTGGCTTGGTTATGCGAGCGTGAGAAAATCAGCCAAAATTTCCGTGAACTCATAGTGCTCAGCGCCGCCGTCCGTGTATTTTTCAGCCCGCCGGATTTGTTCGGCGTTCATTTGTGTCCAATAGAACTCAAGGACTTCGCCCGTGGCCTTCGATGTGGCGATTGATATTTCGCGTTTCGCGTCGCAGATGTCCGTCAGAACAATTGCTGCTCCTCCGGTTACGTGAGGTGTAACGATCTCCAACAGGATGTAATTTTCAGGCTCTCGTTTGCGCGTCACGTAGGCTTTCTTGCCACCTTGCCGCAGCGTTTGAACTTGCGTGACGTTCTGGCTGTGCTCGGGCGTTCCCAAATCAGAATCAAGAAGCAGTCCCCAAGGAATGTTAAATTGTTCAGCGATGCGCTTTGTTATCCAATGCTTCAACAAACCACAGCCGCCAATTGAGACCGGAAGAATCCCACGCTCCTCCAGTGTTGCCGGAATATGGCCGGCTGCCTTGAGTTGGTCAGCCGTGTGGCGAAGAAACACAATATCTGACGGACCCTCGACCAGAACCAAGGCTTTCGCTCGGCTCGCTCGCGGGTCAATCAGCACACCGAGCGTCTGAGCAATGTTCTCGATCACAGCATCGCTTCCGAAATGGACTGTGCGGCCAGCCGCCTCCTTCTCGATGAGGCGCAAGCCAGACACAGGCAACAAACCAGCTAAGGCTGGGACATGCGTGGTCACCAGGACTTGGCAGTTGTCCCTGTTTCCCACCTGCACCAGAGCACGAACCAGCATCTCTTGGTTTGATGGGTGTTGGGACGTCTCCGGCTCTTCAAATGCATAGATGACCGATGGCGCATTCTTATCCGCAACCTTCCGTTCTGCCTCAGCGCGGAAGAAGTTCAGTAGAATCAAACGGCGAACACCGCTGCCGCGCTTGTTGATGGGAATGTTGTCCTCGCCATCGAGTGTGAAGTCGAAGGTCCAAGTTGGAGCTTTCTTGAATCGTGGTATGAGCTGCGACGCCAGCGTCGCATCCATGTCCTTGAGCTTGTCCAAGGTCTTCGCCGCTCGTTCCAGCACTCGCTTCTTAATCTCCTCTTCGATCCGTTCAATTTCGACCTTCAACTCCTCTTTTGCCTGCGAGACCGCCGCTTGCATAGGCGTCTTGGCCTGCGGATCGTTGTCTTTGCTTTCTCGGTCAGACTTGAACAGCGCGAAGAGTGGGAGTTGTTTGAAGAGTTTGTCTTGGATCGATTTCGAGTCCGTCGCGAACTTGCTGATTTCAAGTTCACGCTGCGTCAAATGTGGGGTGGGAGATTTCGCCCAGATGGCCGCCCGCCACAGTGCACTCTTGCGAGCATCGGCAATATCAGCGGCGACAACTCCAACCTCCTCTCCGCGCTTTCTGAGGTCGGCAATTTTCAACGTGTGCAGGTCGTCGAAATTCGCTGCGCTCGGATGATTGGCGACGATGAAGATCGCCGGCTCTTTTGAACTTCTCTTGTAACGCTTGAGGATTTCCAAGTCGCCGACACTGTTCAGCAGACGCTCTCCGGCAAGGGTGGTTCTATTGGCCTCGTCGAGTAGAATCTCGGCAGGCAAATTATCGAAAACACAGCGAATCTCAACACTGGCTTCGGGTTCGGCCACATGGAAATCATCTTTGTCGATTGCGATTTCACCGCCTTCAAAAAAGATGTCGAGCGCTTCAAGGATGCTGGACTTACCAACGTCGTTTCGCCCCGTGATGCCGGTGACGTTGGCATCAATCGGGATGCGTGTTTCGTTCCGGTATCCCCTGAAGTTTTTAATTGCGAGTTCTTTTAGACGCATAAACCCAGTTTTCCGTGAGGTTGACTTGCCCCGACAGCAGCCGCAGCAGCAGCAGCAGCAGGTCGCGTGTCCGGCGGAGGTTTGGAATTTGGCGTTGGAGCGTGGTCCCTTGCTGCTCGAATTTGTGGCGCTTGTGACTGCGCCACGGGATTGGGATCGAGGAAGGACGAGCGATCAGGATGCTACTGACGTGGTGCCTGAGCATCAGCTCATGGGCGATGAGAACCGTTTCAATGGTTCTACCAAGGACAACATCGTCTGCGACCAGAATGTTGACTCTTGGCGTTCGCCGGGCGCGGACCGCCGGGTCGAGTCGGTACTCCTTGATTGCGATTCCGACGGGGAACGGAGCCTGAAGAGCCTGGTCATCGGCCGACGAGCCCGCACCCCAGCGAGCGGCATCGAGGAAAGCGTCCAGCCGGGGCGGGTCGTCGAAGCCGCTGGTCTGTGGCAGACCAGCGTGCTTGTGGATTACGGCTCCTCGTTCCAGCTCGCAGACCGCCTGCAACTCATCACCGAGGGCGTCATCCTCGACCGAGGACGACGAAACGAGGTCCTGGGGACAAGCATCCTCCCCGGACAACGCGTCAGGCGGCAGCGTGGACTTCTGCACGTCCAACACCACGAAGTGGCGGTGTCGGACGCGAACCAATTGTCCCGGCTCTGGGATCGCAGATGGGGCGGGCATCACGAGCGGTCGGGTGTATACACAGGCGATTCTTCCTAAGCGGCTGCAACTGAACAAGGACCGAGTGACGCCGAATTCGGCATAGAAGTATCGGCTTCTCAGGTGGAAGCGGATGCACGGATGCAGGTCCCTCCCAGCCCCGGTGGCGGATGGTTCGGCCCCCTGAGCTACCGGCAGGAAGGTGGGTCGTCACCGTTCCCGGAAATGTGACGGTGCATCCTGCACTCGTTAAGTTGGCCTGCCTTGCCGCGGGTCCTCGGCCTGATCTCCATGCTTGGACATGAGCAGGTTCCACATCCTCCTCTGCCTGGGCGTTGCGATAACGGTTACCGGCGCGGAGCAGAGCCACAACACGAAGGACTTCCTGCCTCCCGCCGCGACCGGAACGGAGTGGAAGCTCGTCTGGCACGACGAGTTCGAGGGCACCGCGCTGGACGAAACCAAATGGAACCGGCTGGGCGACTCGAAGCGCCGCGATGGATTCTGGGTGAGGGACGACGCCTACCTTTCCGGCAAGGGCACCCTCATCCTGCGCACCCGGAAGGACGGCGACCGTTACACCAGCGGGGCCGTGAACACCCAGGGTAAGTTCGAGCACGCCTTCGGGTTCTACGTGGCGCGGTGCAAGGCACCCAGGCAGCCGGGGCATTGGCCCGCCTTTTGGATGATGTCCTCCGACGTCGTCAAGGTCGGCGACGAGGGTCGGGACGGCACCGAGATCGACATCATGGAGATGCCGTGGCGCGACGGGAAGGTGATCTTCAATCTGCATTGGAACGGGTACGGCAAGGACCACAAATCCGCAGGCACCAGCACCGTCTTCCCGTCGCTCGTGGAGGGATTCCACGACTACGCACTGCACTGGACGCCGGAGGAGTACGTCTTCTACATCGACGGCAAGGAAGTGTGGCGCACCAAAGCCGGCGGGGTTTCCCAGGTTCCGGGACAGTAGGCAAACTCCCCCGTCGCGGCGCAAACGGGGGCCAGCCATCCACCGTCGGTGGAGTCGATGCCAACGCGAAGGAGAAGGGCTTTCATCACCGGGCGGCGGACGGCCCCGGGACGAGGGGCCATCCAGTCTCCGTTTGATCGGCGGTTTCCTGGAGAACTTGAATTCAAGAAGTTTAGAACCAACCACTTGAAGATCGGGCCTCGAAAGCCGACGCCTCGCGCACAAGCTGTTCATTTTGAACTGCTTGACGGTCCTCCGGTAGCCAAAGCCGAACTCGGCTTCTGGGGGATGCCGCCCGAGTGGTGGGCTGGGACCCATTCGCCCCCAGGGACATCCCGCGAGTCTGGGTAGGTAGCGGCATGCTCGTTGTCAGCGCGATCCTGTCCCCAGTTCCTCCCAGCTCCGCAGTCCAGAGCCCGGTGCAGAGCCCAAGGCGATTTGAGGAGTCCCACCCGGTGCTCGACGAGATCATGCGCCTTGGCCCCGGACCGGTTGACCGATGGGAGCTGATCCAAGCCCTGGAATCCGACCTTGGTGGCGACCGTCGGGACCTCCGGGAACGACGGGCGGAGGTGTTCCGACAGATCGACGACCTGGTCCGGCGCGGGCGACTGGTCAAGCTCGGCCGGTACAGGCTGTTGACCCCGGACTCCAATGCTGCTGCCACACTCGCTGCGGCCGATAACCGTTATCAGCGGCAGCGGAATGCGGCTCCACGCCCCACCCGTATCACGCGCCCCCTCAAGCGAACTGCTCGTGACGACATCCCAAGTAGCCGTGGCCGTGCACCCAAGCCACCCACCCCAGTGTCGGAGGCGGTTTCCACCAACAAGCTCGTCGCGAACTGCTTACTGGCCGAGCCCCCGCAGCTGGACCCTCCCAAACCAAATCCGACGGGCGCGGAGATCAGTGAAGCAGCCCGAGCCCTCGGCAAGCTGCGCGAATTCAAGAAGCGCTGGTCGGGATATGTGAACGGCCAGCGGGTCTGGCGCGGTCGCGAGATCGAGTTACCTGATGGGAGACGGGCCTTCGTGTACGGCGCACTTCGCGGTACGGTTGCGTGGTCGCTGCAACCCGTTGGCGCTCTGTATTGCCCCGATGGGCCACACGGATTTGGGGCTACGCGACAGGAATTGATCATTCTTGTGCGGAATGCGCATGCACAGCTCTTGGGTCGGCGAAAACGGGGAGTCCGAGAAAGACCCTCGAAGGCGAAGGCGGCGGCGGCACGAATCAACGGCCGGATGCCGCCCCGTTCGGGAAGTCGGCCGAGAGGACGGCCGCGAATGGTGCCCGGATTACCCAGAATTGCTTTGCCCACAAATGCCCACAGAATTCGCGTTGGAACAGGGTAGGCATGCGGGGGTCATTTTGCACAACACCCCAAAAAAGCTGGGTTTTTTGAAGTTGGCGGACGGGTTCGAGTCCCGTCAGTCACCCCACTCCCCTTCCCCGGTTCCCACGGTCCTGTGACGGAGACCAATGCTATGGCCGAAACGGCGCAGGCCGATCAAACGCGCGCCCGCTGCCGCACGAACAAGCCCACCCTCTGCTGAATTCGGGCGTGGAGATCCACTTCCGCATCGTCGTGCGAGAGGGACATCACGACGGCAAACCTCTGGTCCTCAATGTCGCGAGGCGCCCATCGCCGCTCGCAGACCACCACGAGGAACAACGGCGTTCCCGACTCGTACTTCCAGTTCGATCGAGAGAACTCCAGCCAGGCGCTCTGGACCGTCCCCTTTTTCCGAAGGGTCGAGCCGGGCAGCAGCTTGAGGTTGCAGTGGGTTAGCTCCGTACGACCAGGAGGCGCGCCGTCCTCAAGCTCTTCCTTTTCGTCCCGGTCCCACTTCCGATAGGCTTCCGTCAGTGTTGCCGCATCCACGTTTCTGTAGAGGGCGAACTCCATGGTGAACCCGAGGTAACTGTCCTTGCGGGTCGGACGGGTCGGCGGATCGAACGCCAAGGTCACCTTGAGTCGCCGCCGGCCCGGGCGGGCAAGAAACTCCTCCGGGAGTTCGGGCAACTGAAAGATGCGGAACGTGTCGCCCTCGATGCGACCATCATGGAGGAGCCAGGGTTCGTTCTGGGCGGCCGCAATGGCCCGGCCCAAGTCCGGTTGGCCATAGCCATAGACCTTCATGACGACCTCGTCTGTCGGATCCGGGACGGCCCAAAGACTTGGCCGATTCTGAGGCACCTCGGCCGAGTGGACGATCAAAGCGCGGATCAGGTTCGAGGAGTATTCGGGGTAACGCCGCATCAATTGCGCAGCGGTATTGGCGACCTTCGGCGCGGCGAAGCTGGTACCGATTCGCGATACGAGGAGCAGGCCACCCGCGAAGTTCTTTCCCAAGGTTACCACCCCGGATTCGGTCAATCGGTCCCGCTCCAGAATCCAGTCGCCCGCCGTCTCCACCAACTCGGGTTTGATGGCGCCATCGACGCCAGGGCCCAAGCGGGTGAAGGGGGATGGAAATCCGGCCTCGCCGGCGACGGGGAGTTGAACGTCCTTCTCGAAATTCCGGTCCGCCACGGGTCCCAGGACCAGCCCACCGACGGTCAAGGCCAGGGCCGCTGTCGCCGGTTCGATCAAGCGGGCATGCGGCTGGTCGAGATAGTACGGATAGTACTGCTTCACCATCTCTGGAGTGAAAGGCACGTCGAAGTTCCCGGACGAAACCACCAGCAGGATGCCCCGTTCCGAATACCGGTAGGCGAGGTCGTCGATGGCCGCGGCAAACCGCGTCTGGTAGCCATCGGCGTAAACTTGGTTCCGATCTCCCAACGAGATGTTGACCACACGGGCGGCGGGGTAGTGCGACAGGAAGTACTCGATCGCCTGTTCGAGCTGGTGCTCCAACAGGATCTCCTCGTCGTACTCGTTATGGTCATCCGTCACCCGGGCCGAAAATACTTGGGCACTCGGCACAAACCGACGCGCTCGGAGTGCCGCAAGAACATCGCCGTACGCCGCGATGCCGCAGACGCCGGTACCATGCCCCTTCTCGGTCCCATCGTTGGGGCCGTCCAGCACCCGTCGGCCCAGCGCATCGGGAAACACCTGGGCGTCGCCCAAGGCCGGCGCAATCAGCGGATGCCGACTGGCCAAGCCGCTATCGAGCACCACGATGCCCACCAGATCGGGCGCCCCCTGTTGGGCGATCTCCATTCCGGAGACGTCCGCTTGGAAGAGTTCGGCCTGCTGGAATGCAGGCCTTGGCGGGCGATCGACCTCCTTGATCTCCGGCATCTCGAGCAATTCCCGAAGCGCCGCCTCGCGCAACCTTGCCCGGCAGACGCAGATGGACGTCCCGATCCATCGATCGCTCAAGGGGATGTTATGACGGGCCAGAACGGCCTGCACGGTGGCGATGAACTGTTCGCAGTCCGGCCGCCGTCCGGTGTGCCAGAGTTCGATGTCGCACGGGGCTTCTTGGTGCGGTTGGAGCGGTTCCGCCACCAACCTGCGGCCCATCCGATCCTGAGCGGACAAGGGGCTCATGCTCCGCACAACATCCAACTCCCCATACTCCGGGCCACCCGGGACCTGCCCGGCATAGTTCCGGAGTCTTTCCCGCAGCGCGTCCAGCTGGTCGTCGGTGACCACCACCAAGGCGCGATGCGGATCCTTCGCCAACAACCGAAGTCCGCTCCGGCCCAGGACCACCTCGTCCAGGTCCCCTTGGGCTTCAAGATCCACGCGAAAGATGTTCGCCGGGTTGAATCCCTCGGGATACGTCCGCTGCTTCAGCTGAAGCCGGTTCAGCAGATCTTCCGCTTCGACCAGCAGCCGTCGTCCTGCCTCACCGCGATTGCGGCTCGGCGGCCGGGGAGGTGGCTGACGTCGCCTCCGCTCGGCAGGCCCGCCCCATTCGGGAAGCGCCAGATGTTCACGATCACGAGGCATTGCGTGGAGACTGCCGGGTCCGTCCTCCCTTTGCGCGTTTCCTGCCGATCTGCGGCATGAGACTCGCAACCGCTTCCATGCGCTGCCGAAAGCCCCGGATTGCCTCCTCAACATCGCGCGTTTCGACGCTGCTTCGACCCTCCAGGAGCAGGCGGCGCATGATCTCGGTGGCGATCCACTCCACGTCGGAACCTGAACCGCCGTCCGTCGCTTTGGCCAGCGCCGCGAGTTGAGGAGCCGAATGAACCACAGAACGGAAAAAGGCCCGCAGCATCAGCACCCGGTCCTGCTCCTTCGGCAACGGGAACGGCACGATCGCCTCGAACCGCCGCCAAAGAGCGGAGTCGAGCATGAACGGGTGGTTGGTGGCGAAGATCAGCACACTCGCCCCGCGATAGCTGTCCATCAGCTGCAGCAAGGCGGTTACGACCCGCTGGAGTTCCCCGTGCTCCTGCCCGCGGTCCCGTTCCTTCCCCAAGGCATCGAACTCATCGAATAGGACCACGAACCGGTCCTGAACGATGAAATCGAAGATCTTCCGGAGGTTGGTGGCGGTCTCACCCAAAAACGACGACACCACCGTATCCAGCCGCACCGTCGCGAGCGGCCAACCCAGAGCCGTCGCCAGGGCGGACGCCGCAAGCGTCTTCCCGCAGCCGGGTGGACCCATGAACACCGCCTTCCGCTTCGGGAGCAGTCCACCGGCCATCAGGAGGTCCCGGCGATGATTCTCGTCCGCCAGGTTCTCCAACATCTGCACCGAGGCCGGGGGGAGGACCAGACGCTCCCACGGGATCTCCGGCCGGGACAGCCCAAGGAGCGGGAACCCCTTGTCTTTATCCTTGGGGATTTCCCACAGCGTCGGCGGCTTCGTCCCCCCCCCAGCGAGCCCCGTGTTGCCGTTGGACCCATTGACCAGGATCCGCTCCAGATCGTCCGCGAGCAGACGGTGGTTCAGGGTCCGCTCCCGATCAATCAACTCCCTCGCGGCACGACGAAACCCCTCCTCGTCCCGATGGACGTGACTCCTCAGCAGTTGACGAATGATCCGGCCTTCGGACATGGCAGGCGCCTCCTCGGGACCGAGGTGGCTCTTGTCCAATCCTCGGCAAACCCCGGCCGCCATTCAATCTCGATCATGTTGGAGGTAACCGTCCCCGAATCCTTAGCGATCGATTAGCTTGAAGCTTGTTGAGGGAGTCTGGGTGGTCGCAGGTGTCGGATGACGCCTGTGAGGGAGGTTTGGCGGGGTGCGAGGGGTTTCGGAGAGGCAGCAGGACGCTGTCCTCGGTCTGGGCGCGCAGGAACTCACCGAGGGTGGTTTGATCGGCGGCCCTGGCCAGGCCGATCCGCTCGAGCGGGACCTGATCCTCGCCCAGGCGCTCGGCATCGGCGAGGGAGCAGTCACCGCTGCTGGGGTTGAAGATCAACTGGGCGATGACGGCGGAGGGAGCGAAGCCGGAGGATGCTCCAGTTTCGCGGACTCGGCGAAGTTGGCGTGCGGTTAGGCGGCCAAGGGCGGCATCCTTTCCTCCGCTCCCGATCATGCGGTCGTGTTCCCGGGGTAAATGGGCACGCCTTCGCGGGCGATCTTCTCGATGAGCCGGGGGCTGTACAGGCGTTCGGTGCGGACCACATCGAGTTCATAGATGATGGGGGCTTCGTCGAGTGCGTCCGTCAGCTCCAGCCATTGGTCGGTGGTCGCGTCCGGGGCGGAGATGGCGAGATCAATATCCGAGGCACGGCGGGCGTGGCCGGTGGCGCGGGAGCCGAAGAGCCGTACTTCGCGCACGCAGGGGAAGCGGCGGAAGGTGCGGCGAAGCACGGCGAGATCCTGGTCGCGGAGATCGAGGGACTTCATGGGATCAGTCCCATTTCAGCGTTTGGATTTTGTCCGCCATGCCGCCGAGCAAGGGAGCGTAGTCTCGCACAATGTGCTGGTATATCTGGCGGGCGAGCGCCTCGTCGTAAGCGTGGCTGGTGAGGTTGCGCTCTTCGAGCATCTGGAGCCAGTGGTCGGCCTCGTCGGGGGTGCAGATGAGATTCTCGGCGAAAGCCTTCTTGAGCGTCGGACGCGGCCCGCCGCATTCGTGCCCCTGTCGTTCAAGGTAGAGCTTGAGGGTCTTCCATACGACCTCGAAGGTGAACTCGAAGCGCTGGATGGTGGCGTCGCGGATGAGTTCGCTTTCAGGCTGGGCCACGGCTTCGGCAAGCCGGTTTGCGCTCTTGCGCACATCGGCCTGTCGCTCGGTGAATCGTTCCCTGCTCATGGCGTGACGTTCAGACTCTCCAGGTTGGCACGCCTGGCGGCGCGATCATCGGCGAGTTCGTCTTCGCCGACGCGAAAATCCGCCGCCCCTCCTTCGCCAACCCGCGAGCTCCCTGCGGCAAGCATAATCGGTTGGAGCGCGTTCGGATGCCAAGCTTCGAACCTCTCCCCACAACTTCGGGTTGCACGACCCGTGACGCGCCTGGACCCGCGTCAGGATGCCGCCGCCAGTTCCGGCCACAGACGCGCCGCCATGCCCATTCCCCGACGGAAGATCTCGAGGCTGAATTGCTCGTTGGGCGAATGCGCGTTCGCATTGGGGAGGGCCAGGCCGACCAGCAGGGAGTCCGCGCCAAGAATGCGCTTGAAGTCCGATACGATCGGAATCGACCCGCCTTCCCGCAACAGAACCGGTTCGTGCCCGAAGGCCCCCTGCAACGCCCGCAGCGCCGCCTTCGCCATGGGTCCGCTCGGGTCCAGCAGGTAGGGGGTCCCACCATGGCCCCCCTCCACGTCGATGCGGACCGTCGGCGGGCAGACACGCTTCAGATGCGCCTTCACCAGCCGCAGGATCCTGGCCGGGTCCTGGTTGGGCACCAGCCGGAAGGTCAGCTTGGCCCGGGCCCACGACGGGATGATGGTCTTGCTCCCGGCCCCCTGGTAACCGCTGGTCAGGCCGTTGATCTCGCACGTCGGACGCGCACTCCGCTGTTCGATGAACGTGTACCCGCGCTCCCCGGACAGGGCGGGAACGCCCAGGAACTTCGCCTCGCCCTTTTCCGTGAACGGCAACCGCGCCATCTGCCGGCGCTCGTAGGCGCTCAGCTTCACCACGTCGTCATAGAACTCCGGGATCGCCACCCGCCCCCGGGCATCCCGCAGATCCGCCAGCAACCGGCACAACACCATCGCCGGATTGTCCACGCTCCCTCCGAAGATCCCCGAGTGCAGATCCCGGTCCGGTCCGCGGACAATCACCTCGGCTGCCGCAATCCCCCGGAGGGCGTAGGTCAGCGCGGGATGCCTCGGACCCGGCATGCCGGTGTCGGAAATGACGATCGCCCGGCACGCCAGTTCCTTCCGTCGCGCCCGCAGGAATGCCGCCAGATGCTCCGAACCGACCTCCTCCTCGCCTTCGATGACAAACGTCAGGTCGCACGGCAGTTCGCTGCCCGTCCGCAGGTAGGCCTCGACGGCCTTCAGATGCGCGAAGTGCTGCCCCTTGTTGTCGCTCGATCCCCTCGCAAACAGGGCGTCGCCGTCGAGGCGCGGCTCGAACGGCGGCGATGTCCACAGCTCAAGAGGTTCCGGCGGTTGAACATCGTAGTGCCCGTACACCAGGAAGTGCGGCTTTCGGCTCCCCGCCTTCCGCGGCGTCCGCGCCACCACGATCGGGTGCCCGTCCGTCGCGCACAGCTCGGTCTCCAGCCCGATCCCCCGGCAGTGGTCGATCAGCCACTGCGCGCACGACCGCATGTCCCCGGCATGTTGCGGTTGTGCGGACACGGAAGGAAACCGGAGGAATTCGCACAACTCCTCCACAAAGCGGCTCTGATGCTCGGCAAGGTAACGTTCAACGGCGTTCATGCATGACGCCCCGCCCGGCGCACCGGGTGCCGCCCGCGGGGCCCCGGCAGCCTGCGCCAAAGCCGCTGCGATGGGAACGCCAATACGCAATCCTCAGTCCGCCCGTCGCTCGGGCTCGAGTAGTCCCCGCAGCAATCCTCCCAATGGATTGCGCGGCGGCGGATTCGTGGCCGCCGGCGCGTTGGTTCCGGCAACATTGGTCGTCGCCCCGGAACGGCCGCCCCCGAGAATCCCGCCGATGCCCTGGATCAGATTGCCCACCACGTTGGTGCCGCCCGCCGCCACACCCCCGACCAGGTCCGCGACGCCCCCGACTGTCCCGGCCGCCTGGCCTCCCACCAACCCGCCCACGCCACGGGCCACCAGCAACGCGGCCTGGACCTTGTCCACCTCGGGCGCCGGTTCTCCCAGTGTTCCCTTGACCGAGGCAATGTCGGGAATCGCCACATAGACCGCGTTGGTCGGCGTGTCCGATGGCACCAGGCGCGCCCGCTGGGCCAGGTCACGCCGCAACCCCACCCGGACCGGGAAGTTGAGCGGCGATCGCATCAGGTCGTCGGCTATCGGAATGTCCCCCACCATGCGCGCCTCGAACGACGCGCTCCGCACCCACCCTTCGCTCACGGCGATTTTGCCTTCGCCGAACTTGGCGTCCGCCACCAGATCCATGATGGGCTGGTCCTGGAGTTCACGGATGTTCAGGGCGTTGGCCAGCACCCGGGTCAGCAGACTCAGGAGACCCTTCTGCGAGGCGGCGTCCTGAAGCCGCAGGTTCGCATTGGTCACCGCGAACTGCATCCCGCCCGCGAGATTCTGACGCAGGTTCACCCCGGTGATGCCGGCCCCCTTGACCTCCAGACCCGCGTGGGCCGCGCCCCCGATGCGATCCTTCAACAGCGGCGCAAAGGAGTTCGCCAGCGGCCGCACCGGCACCCCCCCGGCCCTGGCCCGCACGTCGTACTCATATCCCGGCACCCCGACGTTCACCTTCATCGCCCCGGTCACCGGTGCGCCATTCAAACGCCATTCAAACGGCGGAATCTCGATCTCGCTCCCGCGAATCCGCACACCGGCCCGGACGTTCTCCGCCGTCACCTCCCGCAAGTACAGCGCCGCCACCTCGACATCGACCATGAACTGCCCGACCGGCAGCACCATCGGCTCCGGCTCCACCGTCGGACCCGCAGGCGGCGGCGCGGTCGGAGGCGGCGCGGTCGACGTCGCCGCCGGGGCATCGAAGAACAAATCGAAGTACGGCGTGACATCCAGCGCCTGCGACACCAAGCGCAACGCCCCGCTCACGGCATTGGTGTTCGACAAATCGATGTGCCCGGTCAACTGCGCCTCATTCGCCGCGCGCGCCGTCCTGTCCAGACGCAGATCCCCGCGCCGGATCTCCCAGCGGTCGTCCTTGCCCGCCACCTCGATCCCCGCCCCCACCGACACCGGCCCCGGGGGCGCCTTCCCCGACGGATCGGTCACCCTCAGATCCTTCACCTCCGCCGTGCCGCGCAGCAGCGACTCGCCGTCCGGCTGCAGGCGCACGGTCCCGTCGGCCGACATCTGGACCCGCTGCAACCGTCGCTCACCCAGGGCCGGTTGCAGAAACGGTCGCAATCCCGCCTCGTTCACCCCGGACGCCGTGGTGGCCAGTTCCCCCGCGCCCCGCTCGAGATCCCAGCGCCCGCGCAACGTCAGCAACCCGCCATCCTGCGCGCCCTGACGCAACCGCACCTGGACATCGTTCAATGTCACCGCCCCCTCGGGCAGCCCGATGTCGAACGTCGCATCCGCGCCGTACCGGTCGAAGGTCACGACCGCGGCCGTTCCGGTGAGTTCCTCGACCTTCAGGCTCCCGGCCAGCTTCCGCGCCGCGGGATCGGCAAAGGCGGACACCCGTGCATCGGCCATGGCGCGCAGGCCGAGCTGCCGGACCTCGTTGCTGGCGACCACGCCGGTCACCCCGGCCAGCGCGGCGCTGGCCTTCAACGCCAGATCCTTTCCGCCCCCGGTGACTCCCAGCTCCGCCTGTGCCTGGACCGTCCCCTGCCAGGGGGCCCCCATCAGCGCGCTCCAGTCGGCGAGACGCAAGTCCTGCACCACCAGCGAGACCGCCGCATCCGGCACCGCATCCGCGTTGGCGGCCCAGCGGATTTCCATGGGCTGGGACAACGTTCCGCGCAGCACCTCGCGTCCTGCCTGGCTCGCGTTCAACGCAAAGGTCCGCACCGCCGCCGATTCCGCCCCCAGGTCCACCGCCACATCGTACCGCCCCCGGAAATCCACCGGCGGCAGGGTCAGGTCCGCCTGCCGGACCGAGACCCGGCTGCCTGTCAGGGAACCGACCACCGTGATCCGCCGGTTGGCATCGGCAATCTCGATCCGGTTCGTGCTGTCCAGCCGGGTGGTCGTGAAGTCCAGCCCATACGCCGCCCCCGCCAGGTTCAGGACCTGCCGGTCAATCCCCGCCACCTCCACCTGGAGGTTCCCTTCGCCCTTGGCGAGATCCAGGGGACCCTGGGCCCGGACGGCCCCCAGCGCCGCCCCCTGCCGTGCGAATTCCACTCCCAGCCGCCGAAGCTCCGTGGGCGTCAATTCCGTGCCCAGCACCGCCGAGAATCCCTGAAACTCCTCCAGCACCCCGCCCGCCTGGTCCAGCCGGAACTCGGCCCGCCCGTTCACCGAACCGGGCTGCAGATCAGCGGTCAATCCCACATCGAATCCGCCCTCCAACCGGCCCCTCGCCGTTCCCGAGGCCCCGCCGCTGCCTGCCCCGGCCCGCTGGTCCAGTCCCACCGCGCCCGAGACTTCCACCCTCCCATTGCCAGCATTCCGCAGATCCCGCGCACTGGCCGTCAGCCCCGTCACCTCGGCCACCGTCTCCGACCCGTCCGCCCCGGCGCCGCGATACCGCAGCACCCCCCGCTCGATCTGGAGCCGGCGCAGATCCAGTTGAAGCGGGGCCGCGTCAGCGGCAGGCGGCGCCTTCTCGCCTTCCGCCAGCTTCTTCAAGATCGGGTCGAGGTTGCTGGTCCCATCCGCCCGGCTTACCAGGGTCAGCGTGGGCGCCGTCACCACAATCTCATCCAGCGCCACCTGCCCCTTCAGGAGCGCCCCCAACCGGTACTGCACCCGCGCCGATTCAACGCTCACCAGCGGGTCCGCACCGTTCGGCACCACGGTCAACTGCCGGATCTCGACCGACGACCACGGACGCAGGGAGATGCTCGACGCCTCGACCCTCGAATCGATGGCCGCGCCGACCCGCGGCAGCACCACGGCCTTCAGAAAGCCCGAACTCGTGACGACGAAATAGGCGCCCCCCAGCAGCAGCACCAGAACTCCCAGAACGATGATCAGCTTCTTCATGGCGGTTTGTCGTATTCCACATCCTGGGGGTGCTTCGCCGTCCTGTCAGGTCCGCCTTCGGCCCGCGAAGCCCCCCCTTCAGCCCCGCACCCTACCGGCCGGCCCGGCCCCGTCAACGCGGACCGGGCATCCCAAGGAGAAGCGTTGATGGCGGTGCCGGCCGACTGGCATAAGCGGCGGATGCGTTACCGGCGCTTCGGTAAAACCAACCTGTCCATGCCCGTCTTCTCCTGTGGCGGCATGCGCTACCAGCACCGGTGGCAGGATATTCCCTGGTCCGAAGTCCCCGCCGACGGTCAGGCCAACCTCGAAGCCACCATCCGCCGCTCCCTCGAAGTCGGCATCCACCACATCGAAACGGCCCGCGGCTACGGCTCGAGCGAAATGCAGCTCGGCCCCGTGCTCGCCCAATTCCCCCGCGAACAGCTCATCGTCCAGACCAAGATCCCCCCCTTCGCCAATCCCGACGACTTCATCAAGACCTTCGAGAAGTCGATGGAGTACCTCCGCCTGGACCATGTCGAGCTCCTCTCCCTCCACGGCATCAACAACCGCCAGCTCCTCGACTGGTCCATCGCCCCCAATGGCTGTCTCACCGCCGCCCGCCGCCTCCAGTCCGAAGGCCGCGCCCGTCATGTCGGCTTCTCCACCCACGCCACCACCGACATCATCCTCGAAGCCATCCGCACCGACGCCTTCGACTACGTCAATCTCCACTGGTACTTCGTCAACGACCTCAACGGGCCCGCCATCCCCGAAGCCCATCGCCGCGACATGGGCGTCTTCATCATCAGCCCCAACGACAAGGGCGGGAAACTCTACGAACCACCCCCCGGCCTGGTCGAACTCTGCCGGCCCCTCACGCCCATGCAGTTCAATGACCTCTACTGCCTCAGTCATCCCCAGGTCCATACCCTCAGCCTCGGCGCCGCCCGCCCGTCCGACTTCGACGAACACCTCGCCGCCCTCGACCACTACGACCGCATGCACGAGGTCCTCCCCGACATCGTCGCCCGTCTCCATGCCGAGATCGACCGCGTTGTCGGACGCGACTGGCGCCTCCACTGGCGCACCGGTCTCCCCGAATACGTCGAGGTCCCCGGCGAGATCAATCTCACCGAAATCCTCCGCCTCTGGACCTACGCCCGCGGCCTCGACCTGGTCGATTGGGGCCGCATGCGCTACAACCTCCTCGGCCAGGCCGATCACTGGTTCCCCGGCGAGCACGCCGGGACCGCCGCCTCCCGCGACCTCTCCCGTGCCCTCGCCGACAGCCCCTTCCGCGACCGCATCCCCGGCATCCTCCGGGAAGCCCACGACCTCCTCTTCGAAGCCCCGAAGAAACGCCTGAGCCAGTCCTAGCCGCAACCCCACCCGCCCATGCCCAAACCGCCCAGCGGCCATCCCGCCGCCCTCGGTCCCGTCACCCGCGGACCCGCCCCGCGCCGCCGTCCGCCCACCGCCGTCCCAACCGCCGTCCCCGTCACCCCCAAACCCGCGGTCCTCGCCTCCGCCGCCCCGTCGCCGGACGTCCGTTTCGATCTCAAACCCGCCGAGATCGCCCGCCACCTCGACCGCTTCGTCATCGGCCAGCAGGAGGCCAAGAAGGTCCTCAGCGTCGCCCTCTGCGACCATTTCCAGCACGTCCGCCTCACCCGCGAAGGCCAGCCCGCCCCCTTCTACCAGAAGCAGAACGTCCTCCTCTTCGGCCCCACCGGCGTCGGCAAAACCCACCTCATCCGCTCCGCCGCCGACCTCATCGGCGTCCCGTTCGTCAAGGCCGACGCCACCAAGTTCAGCGAGACCGGCTACGTCGGCGGCGATGTCGATGACCTCGTCCGCGACCTCGTCCGCCGCGCCGGCGGCAATGTCCGCCACGCCGAGCACGGCATCATCTACCTCGACGAGGTGGACAAACTGGCCACCCGCCAGCCCGGCTCCGGACGCGACGTCTCCGGGCGCGGCGTGCAGACCAACCTCCTCAAGCTCATGGAGGACGCCGAAGTCCCGCTAGTGTCTCCCAACGATGTCAACGGCCAGCTCCAGAGCGCCATGGCCGCCGTCCGCGGCGGCTCCTCCGCCGCCGATACCATCAACACCCGCCACATCCTCTTCGTCGTCAGCGGCGCCTTCTCCGGACTCGACCGCCTCGTCCGCGCCCGCGCCGCCACCACCGGATCGTCCGAGGCGGTCGATTCCCTGTCCGCCGACCGCTGGCTCCAGCGCGCCCGCACCCCCGACCTCGTAGCCTACGGTCTCGAACCGGAATTCGTCGGGCGCCTCCCCGTCCGCGTCGCCTGCCACGGCCTCGACACCGATCACCTCTTCGACGTGCTGCGAAAGAGCGAAAGCAGCCTCATTCACCAGTACCGTCGGGCCTTCGCCGCCTATGGCATCCAGGTGCAGTTCGCCGACGACGGCCTCCGCAGGCTCGCCGAACAGGCGGCCGGGGAAGGCACCGGCGCCCGGGGCCTGATGACCGTCTGCGAACGCGTCTTCCGCGACCTCAAGTTCCGCCTGCCCTCCTCCCGCGTCAGGCGCTTCGAGGTGGACGCCGCGCTGGTCGATGACCCGGCCGCCGCGCTCCGGCGCCTCCTCGCGCGCTCGCGTTCCTGAGTTCACCCGCCACCCCTCCCGCAACCCCAGGTGGACCCCGGCCCTCTCACCGACATCGCCCTCTGCATCGTGGCGGCCTGGCTCTTTGGCGTGGTCGCCCAGGTGCTCCGCCAGCCCGTCCTCCTGGCCTACCTCGTCGCCGGCTACGTCATCGGGCCCGCCGGGTTCGGGATCGTCACCAACGAGGCCTCCATCGACTCGATCTCCGGTATCGGCCTCCTCCTCCTCCTCTTCGTCATCGGGCTCGAAATCGACCTCAAACGCGTGATCGGCGCCGGACGCCCCATCTTTGTCACCGCCACCGTCCAGATCCTCGGAACCGTCGCCATCGTCCTCGCCTTCTTCACCGCTCTCGACCATCCGCTCGGCAAAGGCCACTTCGAAGCCATCTACCTCGCCGTCGCCGCCGCCGCCAGCAGCACCGTCATCGCCGTCAAGATCCTCACCGACCGCGCCCAACTCGACACCCTCGCCGGCCGCATCACCGTCGGCGTGTCGGTCCTCCAGGACGTCGCGGTCATCGTCTTCCTCGGCATCCAGCCCGCCCTCGACAGCCCCTCGGCCCTGGTCCTCGCCACCACCACCCTCAAAATTGGCATCCTCATCGGGGTGACCCTCGGCGTCAGCCGCTACATCCTGCCCTCCCTCTTCCATCGCGTCGCCACCCTGCCGGAACTGGTCTCAGTCGGCGCCCTCGCCTGGTGCTTCGTCATCGCCGCACTGGCCCATTTCCTCGGCCTGTCCCGCGAGATGGGCGCCCTCGTCGCCGGCGTCGCCCTCTCGACCTTCCCCTATCACCTCGATGTCGCCGCCAAGGTCACCAGCCTCCGCGACTTCTTCATCACGCTGTTCTTCGTCGGGCTCGGCCTCACCATCCCCCCCCCGACCCTCCACGGCATCGGCTGGGCCCTCGTCCTCGCCGCCCTCGTCGTCCTCAGTCGCGCCCTCACCGTCCTGCCGCCCCTCCGCCTCCTCGGCCTCGGCAATCGCGTCGCCTTCCTCGCTTCCATCAACCTGATGCCCCTCAGCGAATTCGCCCTCGTGCTGGTCGCCCTCGGCGTCGAGGCCGGCCATCTCGAACGCGAGATGTTCGCCCCGGTGGTCTATGCCTTCTTCCTCCTCGCCGTGGCCGGAAGCTACGCCATCGCAGCCTCGGACCGCCTCTTTCTCGCCACCGAACCCTGGCTCCGCCGCCTCGGACTCCGCGACCGCCAGTCCGCCCCCGAATCCCGCCCCGCAGACCCCGCGACCCCGGACCTGTTCCTCCTCGGCTTCTACGGCACCGCCAGTTCCCTCCTCGAGGAAATCGCCCGGAACCATCCCGACTGGCTGCCCCGCCTGGCCGTGGTGGACTTCAATCCCGATGTCCATCGCCGACTCGTCCGACGCGGTGTCCATACGGTCTGGGGCGACATCTCCCAGCGCGACACCCTCAAACAGGCCGGCCTCCAGCATGCCCGCGTCGTCCTCTGCACCCTCCCCAATTCCGTCCTTCGCGGCACCGACAACCTCCGCCTCGTCCGCCTCGTCCGTTCCCTCAACCCCGACGCCTGCCTCGTCGCCCATGCCGAGGTCCTCGTCGATGTCCCCCGCCTCCGCGAGGCCGGCGCCACCTTCGTGCTCGTTCCCCGCCTGCGCGACGCCGATGACCTCGTCGCCGCCATCCACGCCGCCGACAACCGGCTCCTCCCCGACCTGATGGCCGCCCTCGAACTCCGCCTGTCCGGACGCCAGGAAATCGTTCCATGAACCCCGACCGCAACCCCGCCCCGCCCCGTCCGCCTGCCGCCGTCCCCCTCGCCGCCTGCCTCGATGCCGCCACCCGCGCCGCACGCGCCGCCGGAGGCGCCATGCGACACCACCTCAACCGCCCCAAGAAGGTCCACTCCGCAACCCGCCACGACATCAAGCTCGAACTCGATGTCCGGTGCCAGCAACGCATCGCCCGCATCCTGCGACGCGCCTTCCCCGACGCCGCCCTCCTCGGCGAGGAAGGCACCGGGGGAAACCCCGACAGCCCCTGGCGCTGGGTCGTGGACCCCATCGATGGCACGGTCAATTTCACCCACGGCGTCCCCCACGCCTGCGTCTCCATCGCCCTCCAGTCGCGGTCCGAAAACGCACCCGCCTTCTCCCCGGCCGGCGCGGCCTACGCCGACGGGTTCGCCACCCGCCTGGGCGTCGTGTATGACCCCTTCACCGGGGAACTCTGGACCGCCACCGACCGCGGCCCAGCCCGCCTCAACGGCCGACCCATCCGCGTCGCCACCACCACCCGCCTGAGCGCATCGATCGTCGCCCTCGGCTTCGCCAAAAGCCGCGCCTCCCTGGAACGGATGCTCCCGCTCTTCCAGCACCTCGTCCACCGGGTCCGCAAGATCCGCATCATGGGCGCCGCCGCCCTCTCCCTCACCTACGTCGCCTCCGGCCGCTTCGATGGCTACGTCGAGAGCGGGGTCCAGCTCTGGGACATCGCAGCCGGCGGCCTTCTCGTGCAGCGCGCCGGCGGGGTCTTCTGGCGTCGCGAGTTGGCCGATCGGTCCGGATATGCGATGCTCGTCGGCCCGGCGCCGCTCCAACGGGCGCTCCGCCGCCTCCCCAACGCCGCCACACCATGATCGTCCGTCCTGATCGCCCCGCCCCGGCCACCGTGTCCGCCCTCGCCGCCCTTCTGCTCGGCCTCGCCCTCCCCGCCCCCCGCGCCCAGGCGACCGATCCCGTCGCGGACGGCCTCTACGCCGACTTCGTCACCAGTGCCGGCAATTTCAGGGCCCGTCTCGAATTCGAACGCGCCCCCCGCACCGTGGCCAACTTCGTCCGCCTCGCCGAAGGCACCCGCGACTGGATCGACTTCCCCGAAGCCCGCCTCGCCCGCCGCCCCTTCTATGACGGCCTCACCTTCCATCGCGTGATCCCCGGCTTCATGCTCCAGGGCGGCTCCCGCAACGGCCAGGGCACCGACGGCCCGGGCTACCGCTTCGCCGACGAGTTCCACCCCGAACTCCGCCACGCCCGGCCCGGCATCCTCTCGATGGCCAATTCCGGCCGCAACTCCAACGGCGCCCAGTTCTTCGTCACCGTCACCAACACCCCCTGGCTCGACAACGGCCACTCGGTCTTCGGCGAAGTCGTCGAGGGCATGGACCTCGTCCACGAACTCAGCAAGGTCCCCACCGGCGTCAACGACCGCCCCGTCCAGCCCCTCATCCTCGAAAGCGTCCGCATCGTCCGCGTGGGCCCGGCAGCCGGGGCCTTCGATCCCGCCCAGGTGACACCCCCGCTCCCGGACGTCAGCCCGGCCGCCTGCGCCATCGAGTTGTCCCCGGCCACCTTCGGCATCCTCCTCCAACCCGCCGCCAACCACACCCAACACGTCTTCTTCTCCACCGACTTCCGGGAGTGGTTCGTGAATTCCTTCGGACCCACCGTCTCGAACCTCACCGCCAACGGTCTCCGCCACGAACCTCAAGGCTTCATCCGCGTCCTCCAGGGCGGCTTCGAGCCTTAGAGCCTGTCTGAAACCCGGTCGCCACGGCCCCCAACCCCTCCCCCCGCGGATCGGCCACCGCCTCCCAGCGCCCGTCCCGTCGCCCGACCGCCTGCGCCGCCCCAAGACTCGGCACCGTTCGCACCCGGTGCCCGCGCGCCTCGAGATCCCCTTCCGCAGCCTCCTCCCACCCGCTCTCCATCACCAGCACGTCGGGACGCCACTGGTGATGCACCCGCGCCGCCGCCAGGGCTTCCTCCGTGGTCGCCCCGAAATCCACCACGGCCACCACCGCCCGCACGGTCTGTGAAATGATCGTCGGCCCGCCCGCCGCCCCCACCGCCAGGACCGGTGCGCCGTCCCGCAACAGCAACGTCGGACTCATGCTCGACAACGGCCGCTTGCGGGGCGCGATCGCGTTGGCCTCCGCACCCACCAGCCCGAAGAAATTGGTCGCCCCCGGCCGCACCGAGAAGTCGTCCATCTGATTGTTCAACAACACCCCCGTCCCCGGCACCACTCCCTTCGATCCGAACGACGTGTTGATCGTCGCCGTCAGCGCCACCCAGTTCCCCGCCGCATCGGCCACCGACAGGTGCGTCGTGTGACGTCTCCCAAACGCATCGCCCTCCCCACCCGCCGGCTGGCCGTGTCCCTCGACCGGCATCGCCCGGTCCATCCGGATCCCTCCCGACAGTTCCGCCCCGTACCCTTCGTCCACCAACCCCCTCGGGACCCGCACGAAGTCCGGATCCCCCAGCCAGTGCGCGCGATCCGCAAAGGCCCGCTTCATCGCCTCGCCCAACACATGCGCCAGATCCGCCGATCCCGCCCCCCATCCGCCCACCTCGAATCCCTCCAGAATCCGCAGGATCTGCCCGACATGCACCCCGCCCGAACTCGGAGGCGGAAATCCCACCACCGTCCAGCCCCGGTACGTCGTAATCACCGGCTCCCGCCACCGCACCCGGTACCGCCTCAAGTCGCGGCGCGTCATCACCCCCCCGTTCTCCCGCATCCAGGCCTCCGTCCGCTCCGCAAACGGGCCCCGGTAAAACCACCGCGTTCCCCGCGCCGCAATGGCCCGATAGGTCGCCGCCAGATCCGGTTGCCGAAGGGTCTCCCCCGCCTCCCACGGACTCCCATCCGCCCGAAGAAAAATCGCCGCGCTCTCCGGAAACCGCCCCAACGCCTCCGCCTCCCCACGCAGCCGCGCGGCATACGCCGGCGTCACTTCAAACCCTGCCTCCGCCAGCGCCGCCGCCCGCTCCAGGCCCCGCGCCATCGGCCACCGGCCATGACGCCGGGACAACGCCTCCAGCGCCGCCAACTGCCCCGGAACCCCCACCGCCAGCGCCCCGGTCAGACTCGCTTCCGGCATCACTTCCCCGCCCCGCACAAACATCTCCCGCGTCGCCCCGGCCGGCGCCGTCTCCCGCCCGTCCAGCGCCACCAACCGTCCCCCGGCCAGATGCGCCACCACAAAACATCCCCCGCCGATCCCCGAGTTGTGGCCATCGACCACCCCCAGCGTCAGGGCCGCCGCCACCGCCGCATCGATGGCATTCCCCCCGGACTGCAAGACTTCCACCGCGGCCCGGGTCGCCAGGGGATGCCCCGTGGCCACCGCACCCAGCTCTTCACCCCATGCCTGTCCGAGGGCCAGCCACGCCAGCCCCACCCATCGCCACCCTTGCCGCATCCTCTTCATCCTCACCGCTGCACCCGCGCCCCGCCGCCCTTCATCAACGACTCGACCTCCTTCCGGTTCGCCATCGAGGTGTCCCCCGGCGTGGTCATCGCCAGGGCCCCGTGCGCCGCCCCGTACTCGACCGCCTTCTGCGGATCGCCCGTCGTCATCAACCCGTAGATCAGGCCGCTGGCAAAACTGTCCCCGCCGCCCACCCGGTCGTGGATCTCCAGATCCGGATACGATCGCGACGAATAAAACGCACCCCCGGCCCAGCAGATGGCGCCCCAGTCGTTCACCGTCGCCGTCTTCGCCGCCCGCAAGGTGGTCCCCACCACCTTGAAATTCGGATAGGTCCGCACCGCCGTCTCGATCATCGCCTTGAACGCGCCGACATCGAGGTGCAGCAGGTTCTCGTCAGCGCCCGCCACCTCGAAGCCCAGCGCCGCCGTGAAATCCTCCTCGTTCCCGATCATCACGTCGATGTACGGCGCAATCCGCCGGTTGACCTCCTGCGCCTTCGCCTGGCCCCCGATGCTCTTCCACAGGCTCGGCCGGTAGTTCAAATCGTAGCTCACCCGCACCCCGTGCCGCTTCGCCGCCTGCACCGCCTCGATCGTCAGGTCCGCCGCGCTCTCGCTCAGCGCCGCAAAAATCCCCCCGGTGTGAAGCCAGCGCACCCCCTCCTTCCCGAACATCGTGTCCCAGTCGAAATCCCCCGGCTTCAACTGGCTCGCCGCCGTGTGGCCCCGGTCCGGCGTGCCCACCGCCCCACGCACCCCGAACCCCCGCTCCGTGAAATTCAACCCGTTCCGCACCGTTCGCCCCACCCCGTCGAAAGGCCGCCACAGCACATGGTCCGTCGCCACCCCGCCCTGCAGGATGAAATCCTCGATGAGCCGCCCCACCTCGTTGTCCGCCAGCGCCGTGCAGACCCCCGTCCGCATCCCGAAACATCGCCGCAGACCCCGCGCCACATTGTACTCCCCGCCCCCCTCCCAAACCTTGAACTCCCGCGCCACCCGCACCCGCGAATCCCCCGGGTCCAGCCGCAGCATGATCTCTCCCAACGCCAGCATGTCCCAACGGACCGAGTCCGCTCTCCGCAACGCCAGATCGATGACCGCCATATCAGTGCCTCTTTCCTGTCCAGTGCCTCTCTCCTGTCAGTTCCCGGCCCGCAAACCCCATTCCGGTCCCGGCCGGCCCCAAACCCTGAAACACCCCCTTCCCCGACTCAAAAGGCCGGACGCATCCGCACGCGTCCGGCCCGAACGATTTCCGGGCTGAACCCCGCCCTACAGGCCTTTGCCCAGCAGGTATTTCACCAGATCGGCGACCCGGCACGAATAACCCCATTCGTTGTCGTACCAGCTCACCAGTTTGAAAAAGCGCTTGTTCAACTCGATCCCCGAGCCCTTGTCGTAGATCGAACTCGACTTGGAATGGATGAAGTCGGTGCTGACCACTTCGTCCTCGGTGTACTCCAGCACGCCCTTGAGATAGGTTTCGCTCGCCTTCTTCATGGCGGCGCTGATCTCCGCGTAGCTGGTGTCCCTGGCGGTGCGCACCGTGAGGTCCACGCAGGAAACCGTCGGGGTCGGAACCCGGAAGGCCATGCCGGTCAGCTTGCCCTTGACCTCCGGGCACACCAACCCGACTGCCTTGGCCGCGCCGGTGGTGGAGGGGATGATGTTGATCGCCGCCGTCCGCCCGCCCTTCCAGTCCTTGCGGCTCGGTCCGTCCACGGTCTTCTGGGTGGCCGTGTAGGCATGGATGGTGGTCATCAGGCCTTCCTCGATCCCGAAGCCCTCCTTGAGCAGGACATGCACCAGCGGCGCGAGGCAGTTGGTGGTGCAGGAGGCGTTGGAAATCACGTGATGCTGCGCCGGGTCGTACTTGTCGTGGTTGACGCCCATCACCACCGTCACGTCCTCGTTCTTCGCCGGGGCCGAAATGATCACCTTCTTCGCGCCCGCCACGATGTGTCCGTAGGCGGATTTCGGATTGTCCTTGGCCGCGTCGGTGAACAGCCCGGTGGACTCGATCACGATGTCCACGCCCAGCTCCTTCCACGGCAGCTCCGCCGGGGTGCGGGCGCTGACCACGCGGATCTCGCTGCCGTCCACCACCAGCACATCGTCGTCCGCCTTGTCCGGCGCCGACTTCTTCGAGGTGACCGTCCCCGCAAACCGGCCCTGGGTGGAGTCGTACTTGACCAGGTACGCCAGGTTGTCTGCCGGCACGATGTCGCCCACCGCGACCACGTTCACGTCCCTGCCCACCAAGCCCTGTTCCACCATCGCCCGGAAGACGAGGCGTCCGATCCGGCCGAATCCATTGATAGCGACATTCACTGGCATCTTTTTTCCTTCGATTTCGAATTGAGAACCGTCAACGGCGGCCATGCTACGCGCCCCCCGTGGACCGTCAATTCCCGCGGGGCCGGCACTTGCGGGGCTTCCCGTTCGCCTCGTGCCGTTCCCTCGCCGAACCTCACCCTCCCCGCCGCCGCCAGGCCATCCACCACCCCAGAATCCGCTTCACCCACGGTGTCAGCCGCGTCCGGTTGTACAGATCCCCCGTCCGGCGAATCGCCTCCGCCTGGGTCGGGTACGGGTGGACCGTCGCCCCCACCGTCTTCAATCCCAGCCGCCCCTTCATGGCCAGCGCGATCTCCCCGATCAGGTCGCCCGCGTGGTCGGCCACCACCGTCGCCCCAATCAGTCGGTCCGTTCCCCTCCGGACATGAACCCGCACCCATCCCTCCGTGGCGCCGTCCAGCACCGCCCGGTCCACCCCGTCCAACGGCTGCGTGAACGTATCCACCGCCACCCCGTGCGCCCCGGCCTCGGACGCGTTCCAGCCCACGTGGGCCAGCTCCGGCGACGTATAGGTGCACCACGGAATGCCCAACGCACCCACCTTCGCCCGCCCTCCGAACAGGGCGTTCTGAATCACCAACCGCGCCATGAAATCCGCCGCGTGCGTGAACTGAAATCGCGAACACACATCCCCGCAGGCGTACACCCGCCGATTCGTCGTCTGCAGCCGGTCCGTCACCGTCACCCCGCGCCCATCCCAACCCACCCCCGCCCGCTCCAGGCCCAGCCCTTCGAGATTCGGCACCCGCCCCGCCGCAATCAGCAACCGGTCCACCCTCTCATCGAACCGCCCGCCCTGGCATTCCCCCGTCAACCGGATCCCGTTCCCATCCCGGCTCACCCGCAGGTCCCGGCCCCCGCAGCAAAGCCGGACCCCGTCACGGACCAGCGCCCGCTCCACCCAGGCCGCCGCCTCCCGCTCCTCCCGGGGCAGGACCCCTGACGCCGCCTCGATCAAGGTCACGTCCGACCCGAACCGCGCGAAGGCCTGCGCCAGTTCGCACCCGATCGGACCCGCCCCGATCACCCCCAGCCGACGCGGCAGTTCCGTCAGCGAAAACAAGGTCTCGTGGGTCAGGAACGGCACTTCCTCCAGCCCCGGAATGGCGGGCGCCGCCGCCCTCGAACCGGTCGCAATCACCGCCCTCGCAAACCGCAGCGTCGTGCCCTCCACCGCCACCCGGTCCATCCCCTCGAACCGGGCACTTCCAAAAAACACATCCACCCCCAACTCGCGAAACCGCGCCGCCGCATCGTGGGAACCCAGGTCCGCCCGCAATCGACGCATCCGCTCCATCACCGCCCCAAAATCCACCGCGATGCCGCCGTCCACCCGAACCCCGAACTCGCCGGCCCCCCGCACCGCCGCCACCGCCCGCGCCGAACGGATCAGGGCCTTCGAAGGCACGCATCCCGAGTTCAGACAATCCCCCCCCAGCAGGTGCCGCTCGACCAGCGCCACCTTCGCCCCCAACCCCGCCGCCGCCGCCGCCGCCACCAGACCCGCCGGCCCGCCCCCGATCACCACCAGATTGTACCGCGCCGCCGGTTCGGGCTTCCGCCAGTCCGCCGGACGCACCCGGTCCCGCAGCCGCCGATTGTGCCCATCCCAGGGCGCCAGGGCCGGCAGACCTTCCGGACCGGAGTCCCGTGGGTGCAGATCGTCCCCCGCGCCATCCCGGAACTTCCCCCCTCCCACGACTCCGCCATCCGGCGCCCTCATGCCCCACCTCCGGTCCGCTGTGCCAGGGCCTGTCGTGCCAGCCGGGTAACCCGCCACGTCACCACCAGGGTCGCAACCAATCCCACACCGTACAGCGCCCATTCCCCCGGCGTCCGTTCCCGCTCCACCAGCCCGTCCCGGGCCAGCGACCCCAGATACACGTACAGCACCGTCCCGGGCATCATCCCGATCCACGAGGCCAGCACGTACTCCTTCAACCGGACCCGCGTCAGCCCGAAGGCATAGTTCAGCAGGGTGAACGGAAACACCGGCGACAGCCGGGTCAACCCCACCACCCGCCAGCCCTCATCCGCCACCGCCCGGTCGATGGCCCGGAACGCCGGCCTCCCCTCCATCGTCCGCGCCACCCGGTCTCGCGCCAGGTAGCGCCCGACCAGAAAGGCCGCCGTCGCCCCCAGCGTCGAGGCCAGCGAGACATAAAGGCACCCCCGCACCACCCCGAACGCGGCCCCCGCCCCCAGGGTCAGCACCGATCCCGGCACCAGGCACACCGTCGCCACCACATAAACCCCCACAAAGATCGCCGGACCCCACACCCCAAGCTCCTCCACCCCGCGCAACACCTGCTCCATCCTTCCCCGCCCATCGCCCATCGCCGCCGCCAGCACCGCCGCCAGCACAATCACCAGCGCCAGGCCCCCCCAGACGCCCCTCCGCCACGCGCCCCTCGTCCGCCCGGGCCTCTTCACCGAATCGTCCATGGCCGACACCATGCCCTCATGAAATCCAGTGACCACCCGAATCCTCGAATTCATGCTTGCTTATTCAATCCATTTCCGGTCCGACTCTCCTCCATGGCATCCCCCTTGAGGCTTCCTCTCGTCCTCGGCATGACCATGGCCTCCGCGGTCGCCCATGCCGGAATCCTGGAATTCCTCCTCGAAGGCAAGGCCGGCTTCGGCCTGCTTCCTGGAAATGAGACCGGCGCTGTTACCGGCGATCCCCCCGGCACCGGCGGCCTCCTCCCCGGTGGCATCACCTACGACACCGAGACCCGGCTCCTCTCCTTCAACATCGGATGGGGTTCCGGCAACGGGTTCACCGATCTGACCGGCGACGCCACCGTCGCTCATATCCACGGCATCGTGCCCGGGGACGATCCGTTCAATGCCAATGCAGGCGTGCTCTATGACACCCACAGCGGTCTCGGCGCCGGCTGGAATCCCTCGGCGACGGACGGCTTCGCCATCGGCAGCGTGACCCTCACCGAGGCGCACGAAACCGCCCTCCTCGAGCACCGGCTCTACTTCAACGTGCACACCACCCTGAACGCTCCCGGTGAGATTCGCGGCAACCTGGTGGTGGTCCCCGAACCCCACGAAAACGCCCTCGCGCTCGCCGGCGCAGCCCTCGCCTGGGCCGGATACCGCCGCCTTCGCCGCCCCACCCGCTCCACCACCTGACCCCCTTCCCGCCTCCCAAACGCCCCCTCTCGCATCGACGCAAACTTCGTGCCTAGGCACGAAGTTTGCGTCGCTTTGCTTCTTCGACCCTCACTTATCTTCTTATCTTATCATGTGCGGCTCTTTATTATTGACTCCAAACTCCCCCAAACTCCCGACCGACGCCCCCAAAATCTCCCATCCAGCCGCAGTAGAGGTGGATGACTTCGTCGCCAGCGTATCCATACCCGTCAAGCAAGGTGTGTCTGTCTTATTAACTTCCCTTCCGCTATCCAAAATCGACGTAACCTCCGTGCATATGCACGCCGTTTCCGTTTATTCTCTCCCCCGTCCGCCACCCCCCTGCCAACCCACTCAACGCCCACTCCCGCCACCGACGCAAAATTCGTGCATATGCACGAATTCTGCGTCGATTTGCTTCCCTGCGCCCAGTGCCCGGCCCCGGCCCTCAAAGACCGGGCCGGCAACCGGCTTCGATGCTGCCCCGCCCGGTTTCACCCTCTACGCTTCGCCTCCATGACCGCCGCGACCACGCCCAGCCCGCCGCCGCACTTCTTCGACCCGCAGGTCAATGGTTACGGCGCCATCGATTTTCAACGGGATGACCTCCCCGAGGAGGCCCTCCATCAGGCCGCCCAAGCCTGGCGCCGCGATGCCGGCAGCCAGTTCCTCCTCACTCTCATCACCGACGATTGGGACCGCATGCTGCGCCGAATGCGTCGCCTCCGCGCCCTGCGGGACGCTGACCCCTTCCTCCGTGACGTCATCCCCGGCTGGCACCTGGAAGGCCCCTTCCTCTCCGCGCAACCCGGATTCCACGGCGCCCACGATCCCGCCCGCATGCGCGACCCGTCACCGTCCGACGCCGACGCTGCCCGGGATGCCGCCGGTTCCGATCCCCTCCTCATCACCGTGGCCCCCGAACGTCCCGGTGCCCTTGCCTTCATCGAACGCGCCGTCCGCCTCGGCATCCGCGTCAGTCTCGGCCACACCGATGCCCCGGCCTCCCGCCTGCGGGACGCCGCCGCCGCCGGTGCCTGCGCGTTCACCCATCTCGCCAACGGCTGCCCGCAGCAACTCGACCGCCACGACAACATCATCTGGCGCGTCCTCGACACCCCGGACCTCCGGGTCGGCCTCATTCCGGATGGCCTCCACGTCTCGCCGTCCCTGTTCCGAATCCTCCACCGGGTCCTTCCGCCCGAACGGATCTACTACACCACCGACGCCATGGCCGCCGCGGGAGCCCCGCCGGGGACGCACACCCTCGGCCACCTCCTTCTTGAAGTCGGCCCGGACGGCGTGGTGCGACAACCCGGCCGCACCAACTTCGCCGGATCCTCCCTCACCCCGTCCCAACTCGCCCAACGTGCCGCCACCATGCTGGGCGAAGCCGCCGGCGGATGCCTGCCGACCGTGCTCGCCCACGGCCTCGATGGATGGTTCCCATCTCCCAAAGCCGGTGTCTCCAAGGCAACCCACTGAAGCTCCACAGGCGGGATTCGGCCGTCTCCGTGGCTTGGTGCCTCTGTGAGAATCCACCTTCCCCATCGATCGCGAGGTGCGTATCGGAACGGAGATACGGAACGATCGAACGACGAAGCTCCTGCCCGATAAGATCAAGCCAGCGCACCCGACCTTGTTGCATGGCTACGGCTAAGACGTCCCGAAATACCAACCCTCCCCCAACCGCTTCAATGACGCCACCGCCGGCGCCCCGTCGAACGCCATGATCCGGTACCGCAATACGAGTGGCTCCTCCGGCACCAGGCGCAGGGCCCCCTTCGCCGTCACGCTGGGATTGATCAGACCAATGCCCGGCACGACATGCCAGGACGTCGGCGGATTCGCCTCCCGACCCGCCACGGCCACGGTTGCCTCCTTCCCGTCCCGGAACTTCAAGTGCAGCCCGTACCAGGGCGCATCCGGCCAGTTCGAGTCCGGGTCGGTGTGGCGCGGACTCGCCCGCCGGACCGCCCCTTCCGGTCCGATGGGCGCCACTGCACCGTCGATGCGGGTGCGGACCGCGAACCCGCCGAATGCCCACCGCGCCACCGTGACCGGCGCGTCCACCGTCAGCCGAGTCACATAATCGAGGACCGTTGCCCCCTCCCGGAACGCCAGCGTCACCCGGACCTCCTCGAGAACCATCCTGCGCGCCCCGGCCTTCCACGCGTTGGTGGCACGGAATCGGGCCACGCCCAGCGTCGGAGGCAACCCCTCCACAGTGACGTTCTCGATGCGCCGCCCCGCGGTGGGCGCAGGTTCGCCCCAGCCCCAGAAATCGGCCGCATCCGTTCCCCGCATCTCGACCCATCCCAGAAACACCCCCCGATGATGCCGGTGATCGGCCGGCCCGACCTCCGTCACCACCGTTCCGGCCGGCGTGGTCACGGGATGCAGATAGCCGCCGCTCTCCACCGAGGCACCGCCCCTGGCCGGCTTCCGCAGTTGGTACCGCAGCAGCTCCCGCGGCCCGTACGTCAACCGCAGGGACTCCTGATCCCGGGCCCACGCCAATTCCGCGGTCGCCTGGGTCCCGTCTCCCCCACCCACGGTCCCCACCGCGCCCGGCACGGGCAGCGCCGAACCGACGGCTCCCACCCCGAGCGTCGAGCCCAACATCCTCAGAAATCCGCGCCGACCCACCTTCGCCGATAAACCATCCTTGAAACCAAGAGGCATGGCGAAGCGTTACCCGCCCTCCCGCCCCGACGCAACAGCGCTCCCCTCGGATCCGGGCACTGGCAGTGCATCCCGGAGTTATGGGTGAGAAGACAGCGCATCGGAGGGACGAGCTCCGCGAGTCCTCGACCCAACGCTCCACACCGTTGCGGCCTCGTGGAACTCGGTCCTCCGAGATGACGCTGCGCGAAGATCGCTGCTCTCCCCACGACTCCGGGAGGCGCGGGGGCACCGGGAGCGGACAACCCGATCACGCGGCCAGACGGAAGCCCGCATCACAGGCTGTCGATTCGCACCCGGAAGAACAGGTTCTGGCTCAGCACCTCGCTGGGCAGGAGGCAGGTGACCCATTCGAGGTGATGCCCGATGGCGACCACAATCTCCTCCTTCGGCAGACTGGCGGCGTCGATCCACAGGTCGAGGTCGGTGGAGAATTCGAGGGTGAACGTCAGGCTGCCGTCATTGCTGCGCCGGCGGAACCCGATCGCCACCCGGCCATCAGGCGCCAGGGCAATGGTCAGGCCCGGGCCATCCTGCGCGGTTTCCGCAAACAACCGGGTCCCGAAGGCGTACTCCTCGAAGTTGGTGAACGGATCCCCGTCCGGATTCGCCAGGCGCCCCCAGACGGTGTCCTCGAGCGCCGGGTCCGACAGAATGCGCGCAATGAGGAGCCGGGCGATCCACTCCTCGTAGCTCAACGGTGCCCCCGGCGGCGGCAGCATCGGCGGCGGGGTCAGGAACACTTCGATCGTCAACGGAGTGACCGCCGAATCCCCGCACCAGTCGGTGGCGGTGACGTTGAGCACGAGCAGCCCCAATGCCGGGCCGGGCGGTGTGCCGCTGAGGGTGCGCGTGGCGGGATTGAATGTCAGCCACCCCGGCAGGGGCGCGACGCTGAAGGCGAGTTCATCATCGACGTCGGCATCGCCAAACGTCGCCGCCGGAATGACGAAGCTGAACAACTGGCCGACCACCGCCACCTGATCGGCCAGCGGCGTCGCCACGTAGGGCGGCTTGTTCTGCCGAAGATCGTAGATGTAGGCGGAGCCCGCGCTGTTCGCGAACGAGTTGTCCCGCCGCGCCCCGATCACCGCCGTGCCGCAGCTCAAGGCCACCGCATAGGAGAACTCGTCATTGTTCGTGTTGTCGGGCGCGATGATCTTCTCCAGGACACCCCAGGCCCCGGGGCCGTCCTTGTCCCGTCCGAAGGAAAACGCCACACCCCACCGGCTCTGGTTGCTCTGGCCGGCGAACGGCATGCCGATGAGGGCCACGTTCTCGCTGATGGACACCGAACGCCCGAACTCGTCGTTGTTCAATGCGTCGGGGCCGAGAAGCTTCCGGACTTGTCCCCAGTTTCCGGTCCCGCCCAGATCGCGTCGGTAGAGGTAGGCGCCGCCGCGATTGTTGCCGCCTTCGTCGTTCAAAGGCGCCCCTACGACCGCATGATCGTCGTCGATGGCCACGGCAAACCCGAATTGATCCGCAGACGCACCCCCGTTGCCGCCGGCCGGCGTGAGCGGCAGCAACCGCTTCTCCTGGATCCAACTGGTGAGACCCGTCCGGCGGAACACGTAGGCGGCGCCGGCGTTGCTCCCGTTCACGTCGTTCTCCGGCGCGCCCGCCACCACATAGTCGCCCGAGATCGACACCGAATGACCGAAACGGTCGCCCGCGGCGCTGCCCGTTCCGATGATCTTGGCCGCCTGGGACCAGGTGCGAAACGCGGTGCGGCGGAAGAGATACACGGCGCCCGCATTGTTGCCGAACTGATCCTGCTGCGGCGCCCCGACCGCGATGATGTCCCCGCTGATCGCCACCGCGAACCCGAAGGTGTCGGTGTTCACAGGATCGGAGGGAACCAGCTTGACGGCCTGCGCCTGCCAGTCGTTGGCACCGGGTGCGCTGGGTTCGAAGACATACACCGCCCCGGAAGTGATGGTGCCCGCACGCGCGCCCGGCGCCCCGGCCACAACCGTCTCGCGGTCCATGGCCACGGAGCGTCCGAACTGGGCGCCCGACAGCGGATCGGTCGGAACGAGCCGCGCCGCCTGGCCCCACTGCCCGGCCCCGCCGCTGTTTCGGCTGCGCACATACACGGCTCCCGCGTTGGATCCCGGACCGCTCTCCTCAGGCGCCCCGATCGCCGCATGATGCCGGCTGGCCCCCACGGCGAACCCGTAGGCCGCCGTGGAACTGGTCCCGGTCGGCAACGCCTCGCGAATCAGGCTGTGGACCGCGATCACCGAGGTGTTCGCATCGACCACCGGCGCCGCGTACCCGTCCTCGACGGTCAGCGTGAAGAATGTTTCCTCGGAGCCCGGCGGAGGCACCAGGTCCACCACCAGCCGGTTGGCGGTGTCGGGTTCGAACACCACTCCCCGCAGGGCGGCGGTCGCCTGGGCCGCGGTTCCCGCAAACCCAAACACCCCGGACCCCTGGGCCGTGAACCCGTTGAGATTCACCAGCGCACCGCGGGTCGCATCGAAACTCAGGGTCACCCCGAGCGGTTGCAGGGTCAGATCATCCAGTTCGGTGATGGTCACACTGGCAAACGGCTTGATCCTGCCGCGGTAGTACACCGGCTGTCCGGTCAGCGTGCCCGAAATCACCGGCGGATCGTTGATGGCCTGCACCTGCACCTGCACGGATCCCGCCGTGGGAAGAGTCACGTGCGGATCGGTCACCAGGATGTCGAACGTGAAGGTCCAGGTCGCCGGAACGGTCACGTAGTTCTCCGTCGGTTCGAACACCAGCCCGCGAATCGCGGCAGTCGCCGCCGCGGCCGTTCCCTGGAAGGCGTAGGCTCCGTTGCCATAGACCGTTTCGGCGAACCCGCCCAGGTGGGTCAGTCGTCCGCCCGCCGGGTCATCGAGCACCACCCGCACTTCGATCGGTTCGTTGCCCTGGTCATCGACCTCCCCGATCGTCACCCCGGCGAAGGGCGTCACGGTCTGCTTGTCGGTGATGCTCAAGGTGTCGGGCCCGGCGTTCTCCAGCGTGGGCGGATCGTTCACCCCCAGCACGGTCACCACGACCGTGCCCACGTCGCGGTCGGTTCCCGCCTGATGCACCTCCACGCTCGCCACGTTCGTGTGCGGGAGTCCCGAATCGTCCAGCACCACATACGAGAACCGCTCGACGTAAGGGTAGGTCCCGGAATATCCGGGATCGGGCTGATAGAGGACGGCATCCTCCCGCGCCGTCACCGTCCCACCCCGATCCGCCGGTCCGGCTGAATCGACCCGCAACCGTTGGGCGCCCAGCGGACGGATCCCATCGTTCGCCAGGACCGCCAGCACATTGCCCGCGCTCCCCGACAACGCGGCGAACGCGTCGCTGCGCATCGGCAGATCCCCCACGCGCACCTGGACCGTCGCGCTCCCGGTGCCCCCGACGCCGTCCGAGACCGCGTAGGTGAAGATGTCGGTCCCGATGAACCCCGGCGCCGGCGAATAAAGGACGGTCCCCTGATCCACCACCACGAGTCCGTGATGGGCGGGCGCACTCACGATCTCGACGGACCACCCCGCGGCCGAGGCCGGCTTGACGCCGTCATTGGCCAGCACCGGCAGGCGGTTCGAGGTGCTGTCGGCCTCGACGCTGAAGGCGTCGGGGTGGGTTTCGAGCGCCAGGGCACCGGTGCGTTCCCGCACCTCGACCCAGACCACCGCCTCGGCGCGGCGTTCGGTCCCATCGGAAATCTCATACGTGAACCGCTCCAGGTAAGGGAAGGGCCCGGCACTGTTGCGCGCGACGTAGATCAGCGCCGTTCCGTCGGGCGCAATGCGGACCTCCCCGTTCTCGGTGGGCGCGTTCGAGCCGTTGGCATCGTCGATGCCCACGCCGGTGATGGTCAGCGCCTGGCCCCCATCCGGCAGCACCCGGTCGTTGGCGAGGACCCGCAGCACGAACTCCCTGGGCGCGGGCGTCTGGAAGAACACCGTGAAGGCGTCCGGCTGCGCGCTCAGGTGACCGGTTCCGACATTCACCACCACCTTGGTGGTGTCCGTGCCCCGCGAATCGGTCATCGTGTAGAGAAAGGTCTCCTGCCCCACGAATCCGCTGGCCGGGGTGTAGATCAGGCTCTTCCGATCCTCGGCCAGCAGCACCGTCCCCCCGCGGTCCGGCCCCTCCAAACCCGTGCCGACCGACACCAGGGTGAGGGCCCGGCCCCGATCCGGGATGGCCACGTCGTTGCCCAGCACCTCGAGCCGGTTCTCCGTGCTCCCCGCGGCCACCGCGAAGAAATCCGGGTTCGCCCGCACACTCTGCCTGGCAACCACGACCGTCACCCGCCCCTGGGCCGTGCGAGGAGGCGAGGACTGGTCCTGGAGCGTGTAGAGGAACTCCTGCTCGCCCTCGACATCCTCATTCACCGTGAAGATCAGGCGCTGGCCGTCCCCCCGGAGGCTCATGGTGCCAAGACTGGTCGAGATCGGAGCGACCCCGGTCAGGGTCAGAACCACAGGTGCCGCACCCAGGACCGTGTCGTTTTGCAGGACGTCCAGTTCCACCGGATCGTTGTCATCGGCGCGGGCCGGGTCGTTGAACGGCACGGTGAAGAAATCGCTGCTGGTGACGAGTTGTCCGACCGTCACCACCACGGTGCCCAGACCGGTCCCGCCCAGGTTGTCCACGGCGCGATAGGTGAAATCGTCCTCCCCCACGAATCCCGCGGCCGGCGTGTAGAGGATCGCACCCCCATCCGCCTGAACCTCCGCCGTGCCATGCAAGGGCGGGTCCACGATCTCCGCCACCGTGAGGATGTCCCCGGTGCCGGGCAGGATGCTGTCGTTCTCCAGCACTTCCAGCAGGTTGTTCACGGAACCCGGCAACACCCCGAAGGCGTCCGGACGCACCACCAGCGTGTCATGCCGGTCGATCACCCGGACCCGGACCTCGGCCGTGGCGCGCGCGGTGCCACCCCCCGAGATCTCGTAGCGGAAGGCCACTTCGTACGGATAATCCGAGGGCGGCCCGCCCCACGTCTGGACATAGCGCAACCGGTTGTCCACCACCTCGACCGCATCCCGCGGAGTCAGACCCCCGGGATGGAGCGTCGGTTGCGAAACCACCCGGGTCACGGTCAGCGCCTGCGCCGGCACCGGCAGAACGGGATCGTTGGCCAGCACATCGAGGATGGCGCTCTGCCCCCGCGCCACGCTGAAGCGGTCGGCGTTGGCCCCCAGGGCTCCGTTGAGTTCGCGCACCACCACACGGACCGACACCACGGCCACGTCCATGTTCCCCATGCCATCCTCCAGGGTGTAGGCAAACACCTCGTCGCCCACGAAATTGACCTCGGGCGAATACACCACCGAACCGCCCCCGGCACCGATCGCCAGAGTGCCCCCCTGGCTGCCCGCCGTGACCGCCGTCACGCGGAGCCGGGTCCAATGGCCCTTCACCGCGTGGTTGTCCTCATAGTTCACCGGGATCGTGAAGGTGTCGGCATCGAGGACCTGAACCGTGTGCGAGCGGTTGTACAATCCGTCGCCTCCATAGCCCTCCACCCCCACCACCATCCCGCTCGCCAGGCCGTGGCCCGGGGAGGTGACACGAACCGGCGCCTGCCCGGCGATGCCGGCGTACTCGACAACGGACTGTCCCACCCCGGTGAGATTGCGATCGTTGGCCAATACCTCGAGGGCATACCCGGCCCCGTCGGCAGCGACCTGGAACCGGTCGTCGTTGGCGAACAGGAAGCTGCCGTCCATCACGGTGTACGGGACGTTCTCAACATGGATCTGCCCCACCGCAAGCCCGTTCAGGAACGCCGACACGGTGGGATCGTAAGTGAACGTGTCGGTGCCGATCGTGAGCAGCGCCCCCGCCGGGGTGGTGCGAACCTCCGGCACCAGGCGCAGGATATCGTCGGGAGCCGATCCGTCCTGATCCACGTCGGAATCGTGCTGGCCGGGGTCTTCGGGCGGAAACTGGATCGGGTTGATCGCAATCGCGGTGTCTTCGTCGGTGGTGATCGCATCGTCCACCGCCACCGGCGTGTCGTTCACGCCGATGACCAGGACCGCCACCAGCGATTCGACATCGCCCCCGACCTGGTCGTCGGTGACCACGATGTGGAAGGTGTCGAGCAACGGTTCCCCCCGGGAGAGTGCCTGCAGGCGGCTCGATCCCGCCGGGTTGTAGATCAACGAGGCCCCGCCAGGCGCCAGCGTGACCGTGGCACCATGCCAGCTCACGGCAGCCACGGACCGGATCCGGAGCGTGTCGCTGGTGTCGATGTCGCTGTCGTTCTCCAGCAGATCCGCCGCGGCGATGGTCAGGGCCGTCTCTTCGTCCGTGCTGAACAAGTCCAGAAGCAGGAACCGCGTGTCCGGGTCGTCCTCAGGATACACATGGGCATCGGCGCGTCCGGCCAGCCCGGAATCCGGGGGCAGGTGAAACGCGATGGTGAGACCGGCGACGGTGTCCGCAAGGGTCGCGCCGGGGCCGGTCAGGGAGTCCAGTTGAGCCAGCGAGGCCGGATCGGCGACGGGTTGGGGCGGATCGTTGACCCCGGACACCTCGACCGTCACCAGGCCCAGGCTCACCGCACCGTGACGATCCGAGACGGCGTAGAAGAAGGTGTCTTCCAGGATCTCGCCCACGGCCAGGGCGTCGAGTTCAGCCGAGGTGCGCGGGTTGTAAACGACGCTGGTTTCCAGGCGGTCCACCCGAATCTCCAGGTGCACCTCCGCGCCCCGGGCGCTGGTCGCCCTCAGGCGGTTCGCATCGTCGAGCACGGCCCAATGTCCCTTGCCGGCCGCGTCATCCACATACGGCACGCCAATGCTGAAACGATCGGCGTCCAGCACGGTGACCGCATGGAACCCGTTGTATCCCGAGTATCCCTGATACCCCGAGATCAGAATCACCGTGCCCTCATCCAGACCGTGATCGATCGAGGTGACCTCCACCGACCCGCCCTCTTCGCCACTGGCGTAGCCGTCGATGGACTGAACCGCACCCACAATCCCCACCACACGAAGCGTTGTGTGGTCGTCGTCCGTGTCGGGATCCAGGTCCGGAGTGCCGTTCCCGCCCAGCAGCGTGACGCTCGACCGCACCGGCGCCACCGGATACAGGCTGTCGGTGTCGAACACGGTGGCCACACCGGTCAGGAACGGCCCGGCCATGATCCGCAGCACCGTTTCCTCCGTGGCCTCGCTCGAAGGGATCCGATCCGCGACGGCCATCGGAAAGTCGTTGGCCCCGAGCACAGTGACCGTGACACGCGCCTCGGAACGCGTGGTGGGCGATCGCTGCAGTGCGGTCTCCCAATGCCCCAACTCGATCGGCACCCCCGCAAACGGGACCGGAATCTCGAAGGTGTCGTCATCCACCACCGTGACGCTGTGCACGCCGTTGTATGGAGCGAGGCTGGAACCGGAGAGAAGGATGACGTCGCCGTTCACCAGCCGATGCGATGGCGTCCTTACCGTTGTGGGGGCATCCCCGATCACGCCTTCGTAGCCCTCCACGTCGGCGGACCCGATGTCGAGGATGGTGTAATGGAAGGTATCCGTGGCCTCCGCGCCGACCGGGAGCGCCCTCAGGCTGGCGCTGGTCTGGGGATCGTAGATCAGCTGCGCGCCGCGCAGGGGCGCGGCATCCGGATCGAGGGTCACCAACGCGCCCCGGGCCGAGAACGCGGTCGCCGAGTCTCCGGTCAGCCCAGAGGGACCGGTGCTCACATGGACAATCACCGCCCGGTCCGTGCCGTCGTCCTCGATGTCATTGGCCAGCACGTCGAGCGTCACCGCCCGGTCCTCATCCACCACAAACACGTCGCCGACCGCCAGCGGTTCGGCGTTGGGACTGCCGAAGGGCGTCAGGATGGCGGCGCCGGGCGAATTCGGATCGGCCTGGGGATCGAGCAGCGGATCGGACAGATCGCGCGCGCCGCCCAGCGCCGAGGGATTCACGATGCCATGGGGAATGTGGGCGAAGCCGCGGGATTGCGGGGCCAGCGTGATGGCCGTGTTGTCGAACTTCGAGTCGTCCAGGGGATCATACGGATCGACGAAGTGCGCGACGTACCCCACCCGCAGAATCACCCGGCCGCCCGGTTGCACCAACTCGATCTCGCTGCTCCGGCCCAACTCGAGGGATTCGCCCGTCGGCAGGGGCAGGACCGGCGTCGCCGCCGGAAATCCCGCCGCCGCAAAGGCCGTGTCGGCGACCACGATCCCATGCCCCGGGTTCACCCGGGTACTGGCCGGGAAGGTGAACCGCAGGACGCCATCGACCCGCACACCGTACCCCGACAGGTCCACCCGCACCGAATCCCGGGGGATGAAGAACTCCAGGAACTGCGGGGCCGGGGCGATCGGATCGTAGTCGATCTCGTTGAGCACCACCCGCCGGATCGCGCCCCGCTCCACGGCGCCGGCATCGGGCGCGTTGTCACGGAAGGCTCCGCGCTGGTCCGTCGGAAGGAAGGGTGACACCGCCCGTCCGATGGCCGGGCTTCCAACCGCGAGGTCATAGCCGGCCACGGGACGCATCTGCTCGTTCAACGGCAGCACCAGAATCCCGGTTCGATCCGTCCGGTCCGAGGTCCGGTTCAACAGGACAACCGCCTTGGGCTGGCCATCCTGGGTCAGCACCGTCCGGGTCTGGTCGTCCGAAACGTTGCCGCCGTCGGACACAAGGGTCGCCGTGCCTTGCACCTCGAGATTCCGCGCGCGCGCGTCGGCGAAGACCGAGTTGCGCACCGTGACCTGGGTTCCGAAGACATTCGCGTGGATCGAAGTGCCGCCGCGCCCGGACAAGTCGTCATTCCCGGCGAAGGTGGCGTGGGTCACCCACACCGTCAGGGGGGTCGCCGGAGTCACGTTCTCCACGTACAAGCCCCCGCCCCCGATGCCGGTGGCCGCACCTTGGAGGTTCCCGGAGAAGGTGGTGTTCTGGATCACGCACTCCTGGTCGGTGAACAGCGAGATCCCGCCGCCGCCCAGGCCCAGCACCGAATCGGTCCGGTTGCCGCGCACGAGGCAATCCTCCATCCGCAGCCGGCCGCCATCGACATCAACACCGCCACCCCATTGCGTCGCCACGGAATCCGTGATGGCACACGCGCGAAGGGTCAGGCTGCCGGTGGGTCCGACATAGATCGCTCCGCCACTGACCGCACTGCCGCTGGTGGCCGCGCCATGGGTGAGCTGAAGACCTTCCATGACGACCGAGGCTTCGATCCGGAAGAGCTGCACATCCGGTTCGCCGTCGCCCTCGATGTCCCCGCTGATCGCCAGCAGGTCGGCGCCGGGTCCCTTCAACGTGACGTTTCTTCGAAGTTCGAGCGTGCCTTCGCTGAGACGCAGGACTGCCGGATACTCGGGCAGGGCGAAGGTCACCACCGCGCTGCCGACCTTGCGCGTTTCGATCTGATCCAGCACCCAGCGGAGCGATCCTTCGTCCCAGCCGTCCTCCTCCGTCGTTACCAGCCAGTTGCGCGGCTCCTCGGCCAGCACAATGGAAAGCACCCGGGTGGTCTTGTTCAGCACCGCGTCCTGGGCCTCGATCGTGAAGGTGGTCCGCCCCGGTTCGTTGGGAGGAAAGAGATGGGTCTCGCTCACCACAAACTCCAATCCGCGCAACGCGTCGGTCGCTTCGTCCGGCATGCCGACGAAGAGATAGGAGCCGGCGGGCGAGGATTGCTCGACGAACCCGCCCAGGTTCTCGAAATGGCCCTTGGCCGGATCGTCGATCCGGACCGTGACCCGGATCGCCGCGCCGTCATCGTCGAGAACCGTGACGATCGAGGACGGCGGGCTGTCGAACGGCCGCACCGGGTCCGTGTCGGTGGCCGGGTCAAGACGCAGCGGCTGCGCCGCCAGCAGAGGCAGTCCCTCGATCCGCGGCGCGCCATTGACCGCGGTGACCACAACGGTGGTGTTCTTGTCGATGCGCAGTCCGCCACCCCCGTCATTGACCGTGATGACCAACTGGATCGTGTCCTGCTGCCCGACCAGCCGATCCGGGCGCGGCTGCGCCTGAAACGTCACGGCCTTGATCAGCCTCGAAACCGTGGCCGGACTGCCGCTGAAGGTCAGCACCGACCCGCTGATCTCCGGATCGCCATCGATCGAGAGGTAAAAGACGCCCGGCGTCCGGCCCTCGACCGACAGGGACACCGTCAGCGTGTCGCCGTCGCGGTCGCTGATGTTGACCTCCCGGAAGGGCGTGAGCCGCGGGCCGGTCACATCATCGGTGGTCCGCAACACCACGCCGCCGGGCACCGCAATCTCGGGCGGATCGTTCACACCCACGATCGTCAGGGTCAGATTCGGACTCTCGATCGGATCGCCCGTGAGGGGACTGGCGGGCGGACTGTGCACGTCCACCAGGCGAAGTCGGAAGGTGACCTGCTGGTTGGCGGAGAGGTCCACGATGGGCCGGAACCGGATGCCCGCCACCTGATCCTGCACCTCCAGCAGCGTCCCGGTGTAGGGGCCGACGCCGGAGGGCTCGAACACCGCATACTGGAAGGTCGGATCGCTGATCGGAACGATCTCCACGCTGAAGGTTTCGCCAATGTCCGGATCGGAGATCCGCACCGTCAGCGGCTGGAGGGTCTCGGTGTCGCGGACGCTGAGCGGGTTGAGCGTCACCTCCAGGGTGGGTGGATCGTTGATGGACAGCACCTCGAAGCTCAGCGTGCTCGAACCCGACGCGCCCAGGCTGTCGGTGGCCTGCACGCCCAACGACACGCTCTCGGTCGCCCCGACCGGCTGCCGGTTGGCCGTGGGCTCGAAGAGCAGCGTCCGAACCTGCGCCTCGACACTGGTCGTGCTCGGAGGCGAGGCCACTGCGGGACCCGACGCCTCGAAGACACCCTCCTCGTCCGCGTCGGGAAATGCTCCGGCCCCCACGTTCTCCCCAAAGGTCACCACCACGTCCACAGGTTGCGGAACCAGCGTCGCCCCCACACGGACCCAATCCGGATCCCGGATGGTCAGGCCTTGAAAGACCAGCGCCGGGGCGTTGTCCGGCACGGGGCTGGTCAGGGCGCCGCCGATCGTGGGCGCATCGTTGAAGGACTCGACCTCGACGTCCTCGCTGGCCGAGGCACTGGCCAGGGCGATGTCACGCACCGTCACGGAGAACACGGTGGACTCGGTGGTGAAGGCCGGAGGCGCCACCGGCAACCGGTTCTCGGTCGGCACATATTCCAGGCGCCGAAGGAAATTCTGCATGTCGGCCACCGATGCCGACGAGACCGTGTAATTCCCGGCCGAGCCTCCAAGCGTGAGGGCCGGGCTTCCAGCGCCCACCTGGAGGATGCCATGCGCGCTGGGATACGTGATCGTGGCGGTCAGGGCGTCCCCGGCATCCACGTCGTTCACGGTGACGTTGGCAAAGGGCTGCGAGATCTGGTTGTCGAAGATCCCCGCCGGCCCCGGACTGCCGAACAGGATCGTCGGCGAATCGTTCACCGGCGACACCGTCAGCGTCACGGTGCCCGAACCCGTGAGGCTCCCGGTATCCACCGCCTGCACCGTGAAGACCGTCGCCTCGGTGCTGCCGATGGGAATGCGGTTCTGAACGGGGGTGAACACCAACCCATCCAGGAATCCCGCGGCGGCCCCGGGGGACCGCGATGTCAGCACATAACTCCGCACCCCCGCGGAAACGCCCGTCGTGAAGTCCGGACTGACGGGAAATGTGCCGCGTCCGTCGGGGAAGGAAAGGGTGATCACCACGTCGCTGTCTCCCGTGACCCCGGCACCATCGAACGGGTTCGAGGTGCTCTTGTCCCCGATCGAAGCCGGAACCGCCCCGGGCAGCGTGACGGTGGGGGCGGCGGCAAAGGCCTGGAAGGCTGTCGCCCACAGAGCTGCGAGGAAGGCAGCCCCGGCCGCCAGCTTCGACAGGACGCGGCGTCGCGGCGTGGGACGGGAGAGGGGTGCGGGATCCATGGCGGGAGGGTGGTCGCGGAGCCCGGCCGGTGCCGAACGGTCCTGGTTCAAACTGCCCCGGTCAGTAGCCATTGGAGGATTCATGGGAACCCGGCAAAGCGGGAGGTTTCGACTCGCGCCGCTGCGCCACCAGCGGGTCGGTCGCTGGCAACGTCACCGACGCCACTGCGGCGGAATCCACGCGACTGGACACCAGCCTCGCGGTCTCGTGTTTGAACTGTTCCTCGATCTCCTTGCGGGCCCGCACCAGAAGGGTCTGCCGAAGACTGGCCTGGACGCTCTCGAACGGCGTGATCGTCCGGTCGCGCTCGTCGATCTTCATCACCAGGAAATAGCCCGACGGACCCTCCAGGATCTCACTGACCACCCCGATGGGCAGCCGCCAACCCGTCTCGACCACCTCCGACGGCAGGCGCGCCGGGGCCTGGCCTTCTTCGTACCAGCCGATGTCACCGCCCCGGTGCCGGCTGATTTGGTCGTCCGAGTACCGGATGGAAAGGGCCCCGAAACCCGTGGCGCCACGCGCTCGTTGGGGGGGCGGAAGCAGCAACGCCTGTTCCCGGGCTTCCTCCATTCTCGAACGCGCCTCCGCCCGCCGGCTTTCGCTGGCCTTGGAATCGACTTCAAGATGCAACATCGCCAGGCGCGCCTGGGCCGGACGGGTGTACCGATCGAGATCGGCCTCGTACGCCGCACGCACTTCGTCGGGAAGCACCTGGACGGCCTCGCGCCGCGGATTGAGTTCACGATCCAGCAACCGGCCGATGAGGAGGTTCTCCATCTCGTGCCGGATGGCCGGATCCTCGTCCAGTCCGCCCAATCGCGCCCGCTCCAGAAGCGCCGCCCGCTCCACCATTTCCCGGACCAGCGCTTCCTTGTCGGGCACCGGCCGGCGGGCCGCCGTACGCCGGGCCACTTCGTTCTCGATGTCCAGGGCCGTGATCTGACGCGCACCGACCTCGGCAACGACCCGCGGGCCATCCGGCAACGCTGCGGCCTCTTCCGACCGGTTGCAGCCGGTGACGCCCCAGGCAAGCGCCGCGACAATGACCAGACCGGGCAGGCGGGGGAATGGGGCAGGGGACACGGTTTTCACGGGCGCAACACGACTCGGAGGTTCAGGAACAGATGCGGCGCCTCCTGGATCGAAGGCACGAGGCGATAGCAGACAATGTCCGGCCGCTCGGCTTCGTCCGGCGGATAGACCCGTTCGATCAGGGCAGACGCCGGCTTCCATCCGGCCAGATCGCCCGAGGTTTCGATCACGAACTCCACATCCCGTGTGCCCGGACGCCTATGGACATCGAGCGTCAGATGGCCGTCGCGCACCACGACCTTGGGAAGCCGGGCGCGATCCGGATTCTCGGGATCCATCCCGAAGGCGTAGCGCAACGCATTCGGAATCGCCTGGTTCCCGGCGTCGGCCGCCCCGAACGCTGCCAGAGTTCCGTTCTCCGCCGGGAAGTGCCTCGCCCGCCACGCCGCAAACCGGGTCGCCTCCTGCACCAGCAGCACCTCGGCCCGTGCCTCGGGCCCTCGCAGGTACTCGGGATCCGCGGCGACCGTCAGCCGGACCGAACGTGCGCCACCGGCGAACGACGCCCCTGCGGCGGGCACAACCGGCACCAGGGCAGTGGTTTGGCCCGGGACCAGGTGGACGAAACGTGAAACCTCGTTGTAATCGCTGCCCGGTGTCGCCGTGCCCCCAATCTCCAACCGCACCAGCAGACTCCGGTCCACCACGGTCGTGCGCGACACCAGGATCGTTCCCTGGCCGGGCGGCTGGACGGTCGCCAGCGGCTCGAGAGCCTCCAGCGAAACCACCGGCCGCAGATCCGCAATGATCACCCGCGCGTGATCCGCACCGCCCACCTCGTAGCCGTCCCCCGGCAGGACCACCAGTGCCACGGTCTCGTCGGGTTCGGCGTGGCTGTCCTGGTACGGCAGAACCGTCACCCGCACCGCCCGCTGGCCCGCCGGGAAGACGACACTCGAACCGATGGACGCGTAATCGACTCCGTTCACCGCGGACCCGCGCAGGTCGATCCTCACCGATAACGCCGCGGCGGCATCGCCCGTGCGGAGCAGCGTGAACTCGCCCTCCGTCGGGCCGTTCTCCGATGCCCGCGGCTGGCTCGCCGTGACCGTGACCCGGGGCGGAAGCGCACGCTCGCCGACCCGCAGCGTCCCCGCTTCGATCCAGTCGTGAAGGTCCAAATCATCCCGGCTCACGCCGGCGAGTGTGACGACATGATCGGAGGCGCCCGCCGGGTTGCCGCCCCGATGGATCCGCAACCGGGTCCCGGAGGCGTCGCCCTCGATCCGCAGGAAGTCCCGCAGATCGCGTGAGCTGCCCTGGAAGAGCCCTCCAATGTCCAGCACGTCGCCTTCGTCCGGATTGAAATCCGTGATCGTATCCGAGCCCGCATCGGCGCCGCGGATCACGAAGAAGTCCGCCCCACCGCCCCCCGTGAGCCGGTCGTCCCCGGGTCCGCCCATCAGAATGTCGTCGGCCATCCCGCCCACGAGCACATCGCGCCCCCGCCCACCCTGAAGCACCTGCCGCCGTTCGCGGCCAAACCGCGTCACGTATTCGGACTGGTATCGTGCATCGTCGATGCCGGAACTCGGCACGGCGAGGGCGATGTCCAGGGTTTCCTCGCCGGCATCCCAGATCACGGCCCCGAGATCCCGGCTCAACAGGTAATTCTGCACACGCTGCGTCTCGGCCTCGGTCAACCCCGCGGCCCATGGGCCGCCGCTGCCAGGTATCGAGCCGGGCCCATGGGTGGCCAGGCGCGCGGCAACTTCGGTGTTCGGGCGATACCACTCGATGTCCACGGTCCCCGTCGCCGCCTGGTGTGCCGGGTTCTCGTCGCGCAGCGAAATCTCGAAGGATCCAGGCCCGACGGCGCCCCCCGTGTGAACGAGCACCAACCGGCCGTCCAGCACGTCGCGCTGCGTGAAGGTGACGCCGACGCCCAGCACCGCGTCGGGGCTGGCGGGCTGCGGATGGGCATTGCGCAGCACCAGGTCGGCACCCGCAGGGAGCCGCGTGATCGTATAAACCAGACTGCCCGGCGTGCTGTCCGCGTCCTGAACCCGCAGCAGCACGCCCGTCGTTCCGTCCGCGTACGCACGAAGCCGGGTGGTGAGGAGCGTCGGGTGACGATCATTCACCAGCGGATTGGAGCCGCGTCGATACTCCTCGAGGTTGGTCCAGCCGTCCCCATCCGGATCGTCACCCGGTCGCAGATCGCCACCGTACAGGGCTTCCCACCAGTCCGGCAGGCCGTCCCCGTCACGGTCAGGCGCCTCGATGGGCACCTCCAAATCCAGCCGATGGGTGGCCGCCCGGCGGATCTGGGCGGTCTCGAAGCCTGCGTTCCCGCCTCCCGCCACCCGGGCCGGGATACCGTCGATCGTGATCTGCGTGATGACCTGCGTCTCGGGCGTGCTTCGAAGTGGAATGTTCCCGGGTTCCACCGTGAGCCCGGACGCCAGGGCGGCGTGGGGCACGTTCAGGCGGTAGGAGATGGCGCCGTTCTGGTGAGGCCACAAGCGGGCCCTCAATTCGAGCGGGCTGCCATCCGACCTTCGCACCGTCCAGCGCAGCGTGCCCTCCGTCAGCACAAACGGGCGGGACGAACCCGTCCCCACCACCTGCCCATAGAACACGGTCTCCGGCTCCGTGATCGGGGCACTCCAACTCCGCGGCGCACCCCACACCATGACCCCCAACACCCCCGCAAGCATCCACGCCATCCGTCCCCGGAGTCCCCGGAGTCCCCGGAGTCCCTGGAGTCCCCGGAGTCCCTTTGGTCCTTGGTGTCCCTTATGTCCTTCACGATACCCCACCCCATGCTCTACCGGCTCGACCAACGTGCCGGCGCTTCGGGCGGGTCCAGGGCGAAAGGTGCTCATAGGTGGCTCGTTCGCGTCGCGGTGTTAGTTGCCCGAGTGCCCATAGGTTTGAAGGGCCAGCCGGAGGTCGCTGACGTTGTCGATCAGCCGGTCCAACCCGACCTCGCCGTCGGCATGCAGGGCCCGACCCGGAATGATCAGCACCCACTGCGTGTTCCACACCGAGCGCCCGATCAGCCGGCGGTCCTGGATTTCCGTGGAGCCTCCGTCGTCCGAGGCGAATTGGGACACGCGAAACGCCGAGAACCGGCGCGGTTCGCCCAGCCGCCCGTTGAGACTGTCGAGCAACGGAATCCACGCGCTCCGGTCGAGATCCGCCGTGCGCGCCGGCAACGGCACCGGGATGCTGGCATCCAGAACATTCCAGACGCGGACGACGTTGGGATCGACGCTCGACGGCACGCTCATCACGTCGGCGCCGACCGGGATGAGGTACACACGCGGGGTGGCCGGCAGATGGCTCGTGAGATCCTCGCCCTCGTAGCCGACGAAGCCGACCCCGACCCCGCCGATCCGGGTGGCGAACACGCTCGGGTCGAACGCATGGTCGCCGGCGGTCAACGGATTCCCGAAGAAATTGCGGCCCGCCAGGATCTGCGAGCTGAACCGCAGCACCAGGCCGGGTTCGGCCACCGGCTGCCCCAGGGCGTCGTAGGCCGCCGCAAACGGCCGGCAGTGATTTCTGAATTCGGACACCTGCCAGAGATCCGGCACCCGCGCCCGTTCCAAGGTCCGCCGCCAGACCTCGTCCGGATCCTCGACCTCCTCCTCCTCGTCTTCCGGCGGCTCATCCAGGATCCGGTACAGCTCCCTGCGAAGGGACAATTCGGTGGTCTCCAGGATGGGGTTGATGATGCCCAACTGGCCCTTTTGCAGACGGTACTGGGTCTGGAGCCAGGTGACGGCGTGGTCGAGCTGGCCCAGGCTGCGGGCCCGGACAATGTCCTGGATCACCGCGCCTGGGCTGCCCGGATGGGTGGGGTCGAAGTTGGTCTCGTAATCGTACGCCTTCGCCAGCAGGTACGCATAGCGCGCGCTCAGGTCGAACATCGACCGGTAGGTCTGCAAGGCGTGGTTCCGCGACACCCGGAAGGTCATGTCCTGATACCGGTTCCGCTGGGTGGCCGCCGCGACCCGTTTGTTGAATGCCGCGCGCTCGTCGATCAGGCGCGTCCCTTGATCGACCAGGGCCCGGTACTGGTCGGACAACTCGCGCAGGGTCTGGATCTCCTTGAAGATTTCGATGCGCCGGATCGGTTCGTCTCCCACCAGGTTCTCCAGGCCCTTGAGCATTTCCTTCGCATCCAGGGCGTCGGCCTCGCGCTGTTCGAAGAGCTGAAGTTCGTTCTCGGTGATGTCGAAGGCGAAGCCCAGCACCAGCTCGGCGATCTGAAGTCCCTTCAGCACCGCGCTGATGCCTTCCGTCACCGCGACGCTCCCGGTGATCAACCCGCCCTGCAGCGGCGCCAGCACGTCCCCGGGCGACACCGCGAGCCCGGCGGTCGGCCCGACCTTCGGGATGGCCTGAACCGCGCCCGAGACAGTCTTGGTGACGGTGTTCTCCGCCGATTCCAGCACGGCCTTCACGCCCGCCGAGGCCGCCAGGGTCCCGTGCAGCGCGAGCTTCAGACGGGTGAAGATCTCGTTCTTCAGCCGGACGTTGGCCGCCATGTCGAGCTTGGCATTGATGAAGCGGATCTCGCGGACGATCTCGCCCTGCAGTCCGTCCCACGCGCCGATGGCACTGGCCACCTGCGCCTCCTGCTGGATCATCTGGTTGATCAGAAGCTGAAGCTCGCCCGCCGCCCGCCGCGCCCCCCACTCCCTCGGAGCCTGGAACGTGTACCCGGACGCCGTCACCGGCATGAGCTGGGTCAGGTTCTCCAAGGGCACCTTGGGCGAATCGAGATCCGTGTAGTTCACCGCGTACAACCCGCTCCGGGCCATGACGCCGCGGTTGGAACTGTCCGGCGTGAAGGTCGGCGCAAACAGCCGCCGCACCGAATCGCCCAGGTACCCCTGCAAGGTCACCACGTCCGGACGCCCGATGTCCGACAGGGTCCCGCGGGGTGCGCTGCCGCTTCCCTGCCCCCGGCTGAAGGCCCTGTAGATATCCCCGCCCGTCAGTTCGTCGCCGGTGAACGTGGCAAAATCCGTCGTGGGCCCGGGCACGGTGGCGTCGTTGATCTGCCGCACATCGACGTACATGTAGAGCAGCAGATCGGGACCGTCGTAGCCCGCGGGGTAAAGCCGGCCGGGACCGATCGTCCCCTCATAGGGCTTGCCGAAAATGCGGATCAACTCGTTGCGATAGGTCAGGTCCTCCTGGAACACCGCGTTGCGCATCTCGAGTTCACTGTTGCCGATCTGGCGCAGCATGTTCGCCGGCAGGTTCGCGTTGTCCCAGACGGCGGTCGCGCTCTCCATGACGATCTCGACGCGATCGTTGATCTGCTCGAAGTGCGTCATGCCGAACACCAGGTCGTCGATCTGGGCCGCATTGATGTCGAAGGGCACCGTCGTGCCCGGCAGCCCCAGCGGATTGAATCCGGAGTTGGCCTGTTCGAAGGTCGCCTGAACCGCGTTGAGATTGGCCGACACCACCGCGATGTCCGGATTGGTGGTGCGGTCCACCTTCTGGATCCCCTCGAGCTGCTCGTTCGGATGGACCGATGGCAGCAGGGCGTTGGCCGTGACCCAGTCGAAGAACGCCCCCTGCCCGGCCCGGCGCGCCCACTCCTGAACGCCCCACGCGCGCTCGGCATTGCTGTCGGTGTAGCCCTGCCACTGCGCGCTGGGATCCTCCACGTAACGGCTGCGGTAGGTCAGATTGACAATCTCGGCCCCCGCCTTGGCCCGGGCCGCGGCGGTCTGGGCAAACTTGCGTTCGTCCAGAAAATCCACCTTCAGGACGATGTCCTGAAGATTGTAGAACTCGGAGCGCGACACCCAGTTGAAGAAGTCATGGCGCAGCAGCCGGTACTGGTTGCGCAGGGCGGTGAGATAATGGCCCCAGGCGTCGCCGTGACCCTGCGGATACATCAGCATCGCGTCGTCCTCGTCGATGAATCCGTCCCCGTTCACATCGGAGACGTTGTAGTTCATCGCGTAGGCCGCCTCGCCCTCGCCCTTGGTGAAGTTCCAGAACAGCCGGTTGTACACGGGCCGCGCGAAGAAGTCGTCCATGCCCCGCAGCAATGCCAGTTCCTCCTCGATCAGGGAGGACACCTGGTTCTGGAAGGTGAATACCGCCGGCGCCAGGGTCCCGTACTCCACGCTGTCGCTCCCGAACCCGATGGTGGGATCCAGGGCGTCGGCATAGGCCTCGTTCCCGAGGATCGTGTAGAAATCGGAGATTCGCGTGGAGGCGAGCTGCAGCGCGTTGGCAATGGCCGGGGTCGATACCGGCCGGGTCAGATCGATGCTGAGCTGGCGCCCGCGACGCAGGATGGTCTCGTACAGCTCGATCAGGCCGACATTCTCGATGACGTTTTGCGCCGGGTTCAGCGCCACCGGCCCGACAAACGGCTGGCCGAACTGCGCGATCATGCTGGCCACCGTGGACGGATGATCCCCCTCGAAGTCGCGAATCCGGGCCTCGTAAGGGTTCACCGCGTCGAGCACCCGCTTGATCCAGCCCTGTGCCAGTTGCGCCCGGTAATCCCCGCTGCGCGGATCCGAGTTCCCCGCACCCGCCCATTCAAAGTTCACCTGGGGCGAACCATCCGGCTGCGGACGCCGCCAGTTGGTGCCCTCGATCACGTCGTTGGTGTGCCGGTAGCGGGCAAACCAGAAGCTGTCGGCGAGCAGCGCCTCCGGCGCGTTCGGGTTGCCTGCCAGGGTGATCTGATACCGGCCCACCCCGCGATTGCCGGTCGGATCCGGAAACAGCTTCCACGGGTTCGGCGTGCCCGGACTGAGCCGGTCGGGAGGCGGCACGTTCAAACTGCCGTCGTCGAACCGGTACCACCACTCGAATGCCAGCGCCCCGGCGTTCGCCCCGAAATCCCCGGTGTGCCGCAGCACCAGGTTCTCATCGAAAACGTTGTCGGACTCGACCGTCTTGATCGCGCCCCGATACCGCTCGTTCGGATCCACCTGGATGATGTGCACGGTGATCGGCGAGCCCCCCAACGACGGATCGTTGTTCTCCACCACCGCCACGTAGCCCGGTCCGCGGAGTGTTGGACCCGGTCGCAGGAAGTCCCCGTTCGGTACCAGCGCCAGCCCGGGTCCGAAGGCCCGCAACGGCACCGGCTGCTTCGGATCGAACACCGAGCGCGGGAACTCCGTGGGCGGCCTGTCCGGGTCGCCCGGAGGTTCGACCTCCGTCACCGTGACCGGCCTGCCGTCCGCATCGAACACGCGCCTGGGTTCGAGACCGACCAGGTACCCTTCGTCCGCCGCACCGATCGGAATCGGGGTCGGCACCGGATCCGTCGCCCGCAACCCCGTGACGGTGGGCAATGCCGCCAGTGCGGTGGTGAGCTGGCTGAGACCGGATTCCGAGGCGTTGGGACGCGGCAGCACGCCGAAGTAGTAATGCCGCCAGAACCGCTCGAGGCGGGTCTGCCACGCCCCGCGCGTCACGTCGTTCGTGGGCGGCGCCAGGAAGAAGCTGTGTTGCGAGGCGACCAGCGACGGGTTGCGGGACAGTTTGTACAAGTCGTTCACCGCCCGGTCCCAGGCCGTCACCGTGCCTTCGCCATCCAACCGCAGCAGGGCATCGCGCTCGTCCGTTGTCAGGATGTTGGGCTCGAGGACATAGACGGCCGGCGGCGCCGCGGTGAGCGTGCGGTCGCCGATGTCCTTGTCGTTCAGCAATCCGATGATCTCGAGCTGACCCGCGAGCGGATCGTAGGTGACCCGGCGCTGCAGCGAGGACGGCAGTTCGTTGAACACGTACCGGCCGCCCTTGACCCGGGAACGCCCTGTGGCCGGCTGCAACACGGTCGGGAACTCAGCCAGGCTCAGCGCCGTGGATCTCCGGTCCAGCACCTGCGCCACCCGCGCCGTCCATTGGGTGCGCCATCCCTCCAGTGTTCCCCTGGGATTGCTCGAGTCGTACACCACCTCCGCCGAGGCGAAGGCCACCACGCCCGGGAGGCCCTCCGTCTCCACCAACCGCCCGTCCACACTCCGGAACGGATTGTCCGCCCGGAATTCGCCCCCGGCAAAAGTTAACGTCTCCCCGGCCTTCAGGACCGGCACGTTGCGCGGCCAGTCGCTCTTGTAGAGGACATCGACCGGCCGCGCGCCCAGCCCGTCCGCACTCGCCGGATCGACGACGGCATTCGGGGTCTTGCTCAGCAGACCCGACAGGTCGTCCGGCACGAACGCCACGCAGTCACCGGTCTCGGGCACGGTCGCCCGCCGGACCACCGCCTGCCCCTGGATCGACTGGGTCAGCACGCCCGGCTTGTCGGCCGGCCACCAGAAGTCCGGGGCCAGCGGATAGAAGAAGGCCACGGTGAACCAGGCGTTGCTCCCGCCCGACACCGACCAGCTCGAACCCCGGTGGTCCTCCCAGTAGGCGAGTTGTTCCTTGAGGTTCGCGCCGTCCGTTTCGGCACAGGGCGAGGCCCCGATGACCTCCCCGAGCGGATAGAACGGGATCACCGGTTCGCCCGCTTCCATGCGGACGTGCGGCTGGTTGTTCAGGGAGCTGACCGAGGCCGGCACCGGGTCGCCGCGTCTCGCGGGACGCACGACGGTGCGATTGGCGAACCGGTACAGGGCGTCCTCCGCCTCCACCTCGTACACCCGCATCTTGAACTCCTGATCCGCCGTGTCGAAGAACTGCACCAGCACCCTTGGATGCGAGGTGTAGGTGGCCGGGTCCTGGGCGCTCTCCGCCAGGGCGATGCGGTACTGGTTGAGGTCGTTCTTCCGCAGCGCATAGACCGCCGGGGGCCGGGGCGAGACGTTCGCGAACCGCAGCGAAGGGGCAACCACGCCGTGTTCCTCGTTCGGGTTGTAGCCCGGACGCGTGCGGTCCGGCTGGCTGTAGATCTGGACCTGCTGGAGTCGCGACGGGTTGTAGCTGGTCTCGCGCGGCGCATCCCCGAAGGCCGGGACCACCTCCTGGTCCGCCCCGGTCACCGGATCCAGACCGTCGCTGCCGAACTGGCTGGCAATCACGATGCGCCCGAGGCCCTCGGCGGCGGTCGCCGGCCATCGCGGGTTGTACACCACCGCGCGATGCGGCCAGAGCAGGAGATCGTTCTGCGCCGGGTCATCGTACCAGATCACAACCAGCTTCTCGTCCTTCGCCGCCCCCGGGAACAAATTCACCGGAATGATCGGCCCGGGCAGGCTGCCCGGGTTCACCACGATCTTCTCCGCACGGTCGGATCGCAGCGCCGCCATGTCGTACACATCCCTGGCAGCCAGCCGTTCCAGCTTGCTCGCGTCATAGACGAACGGGTTGTACCGCGCGCGCTCCCGTGGGTCGTACACGTAGCCCGTCCCCAGCCTGGCGCGGTCCGCCGCGGGATCCTGCACCTTCTGACCGATGATCGCCGAACCTGTGGTCAACACCGATTCCCAGTCCCGCGTATGGACCACCCGCACCCGCAGGAACTCCCGCGGCTCGCCCCGCCCGTCCCGCTGCAGTTCCCCGAACAGGAGCACCGTGCGACCTTCGGTGGTCGCGGTGAATCCCTTCTGCCCATCCACCGACGCGTCGTTCTCCGTGTAGCGGATCTCCTTGAAGACGAAGTTGTCGCCCGGATCCGGATCCAGCGCCACGGGCGGCGTTCCCCCCACATGCGGGTAGTGCGGAGTGGCCGGATACGCCGCGTCCACCGTGACATCCATCGTGTCCGGCGAGCCGGGCGCCGTGCGCCACTTGGCGACAAACCGCCCGGGCACCAGCGGATACAGCCGCGAGGCAACCGGATCCCAGACGGTCATCTGCTCCACCCCGACGTTGCGGTTCCGCCCGGTCACCGACCGGAACTCGAGGAAATCCGGCTGGGTCGAAAACTGCGCGGCCAGCGCCGGCTGCGATTGAAACACGAACTCCCCGATGGTCGCGCGGATCGTCAGGGCCTGGCGGTCGTACCGCCAGAACACACGCGCCGCCCGCATGAGCTGGGGAATCTCGAGCCCGCGATAGAGGCGGCTGGTCGTGGGATCCGTGAAGGACGGCATCCAGTTCGCCACCGCCCCGCCGTCATTGCGGATTGCCGGGCCCCCGAGCGTCAACGACCCGTTCTCCGAATCCACATCCCCTTGCGTGCTGAAGTAGTGGCCGTCCCCGTTGAACCATCCCCGCAAAGCCAGGCCCGTCCCGCCGTTCTCCCGTGCCGCCGTCAACACCCGCACCGATGCGCCGGGGTCGAACCAGAAAGTCCCCTCGCCTCCTCCAATCTCCACCGCAGTCCCGCCCGTGACCTGGTACACCCGGGCCAGCGCTGCGCGGGTCGGGTCGTCCACGTTCACCCGCACCCCGTACTGGATCTGCCAGACGTGCCGGACCCGGCCGGGCCCATACATCGCGAACTGCGGGACCTGCTGCCGCTGCGGCTGGCTCTGCCGCACGGCGAACGGGAAGAACCGTTCGCTGACCCGCACGCGCTCCAGCTCGTCCGGATACGCATCCTCGAGAAGCAGCCGGTTCACCCGGGTCACCAGCGCCCCCGACGGACCGGCAGCCACCAAGGCCTCGGTCTCCGGTCGCAGCACAACCCCGGCAAACCGCGTCGCATCCCAGATCGAAGCGCCCCGCAGGACAACGTCGAGCTGGGCAACCAGCACGTCCGCCCACTCCGCCGAGCGCGCGTCGTTCTCAAGGATGGTCTTCGCCGGGCCCGCAAAGACGTTCCACAGGAACGCCGATACCGGGTCCGCCGGGCTGTCCCGGAGTTTTCGCGTCAGGCCATCCGCATCGAGGATCTGCGCGGCGATCAGGCGGCCTGCGCGCGTGGCGAGATCATCCGAGGGATTGGTCGTGCGGTTGGGAGGTCCGGCGGCGACGTACCCGATCGGCACATAACGGATGTCGAGGCCCGCCCGGCTGAAATCCAGCACCTGACCATCCACCTGGGCCACCACGGTTTCCCCGCGCCGGAACCAGTTCTTCTTCGCCATGGGCTGCGGGTTGCCCTCCCCCGCCGAACTCAGCGGCCCGGCCCACGGATTGCCCACCTCGTCCCGTTCCTGGCTCTCCGTGCGGGCGAAGTCATGCTCGACCGTCAGGGCATATTCATGAGCCCACTTGACCACCACCGAGGTGTCCTTCTCCACGTCGAAGCTGTAAAAGGTCGGGTCCCCGCTCTGCGCCACGTCGTTGACCGATAGGCCGATCGCCGTGAACCGCTCCTCGGCCTCGTCCTCGATGGCCTTCGGATCGTTCTGCACACTGTCGGTGATGTCGTCGCCGTAGATGTTCTTGTACACCTCCCGCGGCGCCGAGATCGCCACCTTCTCGCCGTCGAAGGTCCGGATCCGCACCCGCGCGCCGATGTTCTCCGCCAGCACCCCGGGCTGGCCCAGGATCTCCGGAACCACCCCATCGATGGTCACCGTGACACGACTTACCCGGTCGTCGCCCCCGGCCAGTTCCGCCACCGATTCCACTTCCAACACCCGCGGTCGCGCCTCGGACTGAAAGTGGTAGAGGTGGAGATCCGCCGCGCCGTCCGGCAGGGTGATCATGGCGCTCTGGCCGTTGACCAGCGTGACCTTCGCCGTGGCGTTGGGCCGGTCCTGGCCGTTGTTGAAAAGCACCCTCCGGTAATCCAGCGCCGCGTTGCTCCGGTCGGCATCCACGTCCGCATCGAAGTACAGCCAGCCCCCCGGTGGCAGCCCCCCGCCGGTCACCGTGAAGTCGATCGTGTCGGCCCACCGTCCCCCATCCACCCGGTCCGGCGAATCCACCCGGACCGCGGAGTCGCTCACGCTGCCGCGGAAGTTGTTCGCGAAGTCCCAACTGCGGTCGAAATTGCCGATGGTCAGCTCGAAACGCCGGATGGCGATCCGCGAGTAATTCGCCACCGCGATGGTCGGGACGTTCGCGTTCCCATAGATGTAAAGATCGAAGGCCACCGGCGTCGCCGCACCCTGGGCCCCCGGAGCCCATGAGGTGATCAACCCCGTCAGGGCCGTCAGGGACAGTAGTCGGCGCAGGCAGGATCTTGGCCGGTCGATGGCGCGGGCTCTCATGCTCATGGGGCGCGGTTAACGGGCATTCAACGCGTCGATCAGGGCAATCCGGTTCAACTCGAATCGGCCCTCCACCTTCAGGCCAATGTCGCGATCCGGTCCCAGGGGCTTGTGCAATCCGAAGATCTCCTCCCGGTACACCCCCGTGATCCGGTCCACTCCAAATCCGGCACGCTCCAGGCCGTCCGCCGGCCCCTCGTCAAAATCGAGCCGGATCCGGCGCGTGATATCGAATCCCACCCGGTGGTCCGGATGACGAAAATGACGGAACGGATTGGTCGGATGGGTCGCCGGAAGGAAGGCGGTGCCGGTCAGCGCCGGCGCGCCCAACGGCGCCTGGTTGTCCTGTTGGATGGCGTGCGTCAGCCGGGCATCCCCCAGGCCCGAACCAAAGCCACCCACCCAGCCGTTCCCACGGTCCGCCATCGGCAACTCCCGCCGCATCGCCCGCGCCGCCGCCCCAAGGGCATCCGTGCCGGACGCGCGCAGCGCATCGGTCGCCGCGTCCACAGCCACGCGCCGCAACAGGTCCGCCGAAAGCAGCGGATCCTCCGCCCGCTTCAGGATCACCGCCCGCGCCGCAGCTTCCGCCGCCACCGCAGGGCTGTTCCGAAACACCGACGATCCCACAAACGTGCCGTAGTCCAGCGTCGGCGCCTCGGAGGGTGAACGGTACCGGCCCACGTCCGCACTCAGCGCGCTCCGACCCGCCTGCTCCGCCGCCAACGCAATCGCGCCTGCCATCCCCGGTTCCGCCGGCAGTCCGCCCGCCGCAGACGCTTCCACGGCCGCCAACACCACCTCGACCGCCCCCCTCGCCCGCGTGTCCGCGTACGCACTCAGCGTGTCGAGTTCCAGCGCCCTGTCCCGGGCCGCGCGCACCAGCAGGTTGCCCTGGATCGCCGTGCGAAGGCTGGCCACGGTCGCCGCCGGTGCCACCGCCGCCGTGCCCGCGGCCTGCGCCGCGCCGGCGATCATGTCCCCAAACACCTTGCCCGCCAGAAATCGCGGGTACTCCCCCTTCAAGTCCGCGAAGCTCGCCGCCACATTCTGCGCGCTGTTCGTGCGCGTCGCGCCGTCTGCCCCCGCGGCAGCCACCGCCGCCACAATCGCGTCCAGCATCGCCACCCCGCGCGAATCCCCATAGAAGGACCGGTCCCGCAGCGTTTCCGCATGAACCCGGAGGGCTGCCGCCGCCGCGGAGGCCGCCGGATCCGGTCCGGCAAGAACGTTCACCGCACTCCGGGTCAGGTGGGTGGACAGGAACTGCCCGAACGCGGCCGCCACATCGGCCCGGTCCGCCACCGGTGCCGACGCCGTCACACCCGCGGTCCGGGCCGCCGCTTCGTCGCCCCCCGCCAGCACCGCATCGACCACGGACCCCGCTGTTGCCTCGATCACGGCATGCACCGCCTCGGTCGCGTAGCCGTCGCCAAAGTCATACGCCGCCGATCCCAGCCGCATGGCGGGCTGCGGAGGAAACTCCGGGTACAGCCGTTCGTCGGTCACCAGCGCAAGGTCGCTCTCGCGCGTCAGCATCGAGCCCCGGTAGGTCAGTACGTCCGGGTTCCGCTGCAGGTTCACCGGCTGCGTCCCGTTGCGCGCTCCCCCGCCCTCGCGCACCAGCACCGCCACATCCTTCAACAAATGAACCTGCCCGGCGGCGTTGACGTGAAGGATGAGCCGCAGATGCGCCTGGTCCGACGTCGGGGTGGCCACGTTCGGGTCCGGAGCCACCGGGACGTTGTTCTCATCCAGCGGCACCGGCACCTCGTTCACATACCCCAGCGTGACTTGCCCCACCCAGAGCCCGCGATACGGGTCCGCCGCCCCCAACGCCACCCCTGGCGCCAGCATCAGAGCGCCGCCAAGCAGGACCAGGACCGCGCGACCGGCTCCACGGCACGCACGACCCGGTCCCGGACCGGAAAAGATGGGTCGAAGGGGTCGGTTGGGTCGGTTCATCGTTCCTCCAAGTCGTCGCGCACACTGATCACCGGAAGCCAGTGCTCCGTCCCCATGTCCGTGGAGATCTTGAGGACCGACGTCTGCCGCCGCGCGCCCATGGCTTCGCGCCGCACCTCGAACGGCACCCGCACCGCCCGGCCCGCATCCAGGGCCGGCAACTCCTGAACCCACGGCCCCGACGGCAGCGGCGCCGCCACCCGCCGCACCAGGTTCTCGCCGTCTCCCACCGCCTGGATCACCAGCGACAACGGCACCGCCTCGTCCGCGCCGGCAATCAACTCCAGCGTCGGCGCCACCGGATGCCGCGTCTCGTTGCGGAGCGTCAACGCCGCCGTTCCCGTGCCCAGAATCAAACTCCGCTGCAGCCGCGTGCCCACCCGCAAGGGCCCCTGATAGGTCGAGACCCCATCACAATAGATCCAGAACGCCTCGCCCGATCGCAGCGTTTCCGACGCCGGATCCGTCACCCGCCGCCAGCTCCCCTGGGCCAGTCGATAGATGCGGTTGTGCCGATGCGCCCGCGACCCCGCGAAGAACTCCGCGAAGGTCGGCGCCCCGGTGGGCCTCACCGAAAATCCCACCAGGTTGAACGCCCGCGACTGCCAGACCACATCCTCCGCCACAACCTCGCCCTGGATCCTCCACGTGAACGCCGCAGTCGCATGAATCAGGTACGCCCGTTGCCCGTGGATGGCGTGCAGCGTCCCCAGAAAGGCATCCGGACGATCGTCCGCATACCACACCCCCCATCCCGCCCGCCGGAACAGGTTGGCCCCGGGATCGGTCACGAACTGCGCCGACGCCACCCGCGCGTAAAACGACGCCACAATGTCCACCGGCAATTCCCCAAAGACCCGCCCCGGATCCGGATCCGCCGGCTCCACCTCCAGAAAAATCGCGTTCCAACCCTCCTGCAGTTCCAGGATCTGCTCCCGCACAGGCAGGCCCGGCTCCGCAGCCTCCACCCGTCCCCAGGCCAGACACACCGCCAACCCGCACATCAGTCTCCATCCCAGTCCCCATCCCATTCCCCGCGATCCGGCGCCCGGCCCCGGCGGCGGCCTCCGGCGCAAGGCCTCCGCCCGCGGCCAGGAGACAACGTCGGGCCCGCGCCGGTCCGCCCGGTGACAAGGCTCATGGGTGTTCACGACGGCCCATACAGGAACCGTCGCCCGGGGTTACGAAAAAAGTTTCGGGCTCACCGGCTTTCCGCCAGATCCCTCCCCACCTCGTACCGGGCCAGGTAGCGCCGCACCCAGCGGGAAAAAAAATCCTCCTGCCCCTCGCCCCTGAGGACCCCCGCCTGCAACCGGCGCAGCACCTCGACCGGGGCCTCCTCCACCCAACCGTTCCGGTGCAGTCGCCGGCCGGCCAGCGCCTCCACCAACTCGGGCAGCCACGCCGGCGCCGGCGTCGCCGGTTCCTCGAATCTCCACCGCGTCAGGATCGCCCTGTGCGTGAGGGTCACCACGTCCGCATCCCCGGGCAGAAACCAACCCCGCAGCATCCTGTCCCCGTGAAACATCGGCTCGGTGAGCGGCAGTCCGCTCGCCACATCCCAAATCCGGGCTTCGTCCCGGTCCGCCACCGTCAGCAACCGCCGTCCGTCCCCGCTGAACTCCACCACCCAGACCCGGTCCGGATGCCGCATCGGCGGCGCCAGCGCCCGTCCTGTCTCCGCATCCCAAAGCCGCACCGTGCGATCCTCCCCTCCCGTCGCCACCACCCTTTCGTCCGGACTGAACCGCGCCACCAGCACCGCGCCCTCATGGCGCAGCACGGGATCCAGCGGCAGGCCAGTTTCAAAATCCCAGATCCGCGCCGTTCGATCCACCGACGCAGTCAACACCCTCCGCTCGTCGCGCGAGAACTCCGCGGTCCGAACCCGGCCGAGATGCCTCAATTCCACCCCGGCCGACCCGGCCTCGGAAACGCTGAACCCACGAACCATCCCGTCACCGCACAGAAGAGCGAGACGCGACCCGGTCGCACTGAGCTGAATGTGGTGGATCCGCGCCGGAACCTGAAACTCCCTCTCCAACCGCCCCCCTTCCCCAATGTCCCATGCCCTCACCACACCTTCCCTCGCCCCGCTCCACAACCTCCGCCCATCGGGCGACCACGCCAGATCCTCCGTCTCGTACTCCGTTCCCATCGGACCCGCCAGCAGCCGCCCCGTGGCAACCTCCCACACGCACACCCCTCTCCCGCCGGCAGCGACCCGGGAGGTGTCCGGTGACAGGACCGCCACCGTGACCGGAGACCCAAGCTGCACCGCCGGCCCCACCCGTGCCTCTCCAACCACATCATAGACCTGCACCGTCCTCCCCTCGGTGGCCACCACCAGGCCCGCCCCTCCCCGCATCCTCAAGTCCCTTCCGGCTTTGCCGGGCAACCGCGTCGAGGACGGCATCCGGTCCCGCCGCCGCACATCCCAGACCCGCGCCGTGCCATCCTGCGAAGCCGTCGCCACGCGCATCCCTTCCCCATCCACCACCGCCCGGACCACCGGCCCCTGATGTTCAAACGGCTCCACCACCGGCACCATCCGGTCCACGTCGAAGACCCGCGCCAGCCCGCCCCGGTAGGCGACCACCGCGTGCCGTCCATCCGGATGCCAGCCGACGTCCAGCACCACCTCGGTCTCCATCACGCCAAACCGCCCGCCCACCCGTCGCGGCTCCATCTCCCAAAGCTGGGGCGGTTCCCCAAACCGCAGCACCAGGGCCCGCCTCCCGTCCGCCGACCAGCGCAAGCCCACCACCTCCTCCCGAAACGGCTCGTGCATCAACGGTTCGCCCGGATCGTGCGCATCGTACAACGCCACCGTCCCGTTCCCCGTCCCCGCCAGAAGCCGGTCCCCCTGCGGCGACAGGCCCAGCGCCGTGATCGGCCCGCCCATATGAACCCGCCGCACCCCCCAGCCCCGCTCCTGTCGCGTCCACACAGCGACTTCCCCCGCCTCGGTCCCGGTCGCCACCCGCCACGCGTCCCGACCCACATCCAGCGCCCGGATGCGTTGGCCCACCACCAGCACCTCCCCCTCCGATTGCCCGTCCGCCGCAACCACCACCCCGAGGCGCCCGCTGCCGCACGTCCACACCACCCGGCCCCCCTCCGGATCGAACTGCGCCAGCGTGGGTTGGCCCGGCCACGGACCCTCCTCCCGAATCATCGTTCCCTCCGCCACCCCCCACAGCGCAGCAGGCCCGCCCGCGCGCACCGTCAACACCCGTTCGCCACCCTGGCCAAATGCCGCGCTCTCCAACGGCCCCCCGGCCTCGAACGTCCGGGTCACCACCCCATCCGCAATGCTCCACAACCTGGCCCGCCCATCCACCGATGCCGTCAACACCCGGCTCCCCTCCGGATGAAACTCCACCCAGGTCACCGCCCCCCCATGGCGCAACGGCTCCCCCTCAGGCCACGCCAGCGCCCGATGCTCCAGCAAGGACACCAGCCGCGAGGCCAGCACCGGATCGTCCGGACGCTCCCGCAGCAGCAACGCGAACCGCGACATCCCGTCCGCCACACGCCCCGCGGCGATGAAATCCTCCGCCGCCCGCCATTCGTGTCGCCGCAGCTCGGAAGCCAGTCGCGCATTCACCGCCTCGGTCTCGCGTTGGGCCAGAAGGGTTCTCCAACTCAACCAACCCCCGCCCAGGGCCATCGTGCCCAGCAACAGCAGCACCATCGCCGCCACGGGACTCCGGCGCACCCAGCGCACCGCCCTTCCCATCGCCCCCGCCGGCCTCGCCACCGTCGGAACACCGCGCGCAAACCGATCCAGATCCTCCCCAAACGCCCGGGCGCTGGCATAACGGCGGCCCGGGGATTTCTCCAGGCACTTGAGCACGATCGCCTCCAGATCCGCCGGCACCGCCGGATGAAGCCACCGCGGCGCCACCGGCTCCCGCTCCCCGATCTGCCTCAGCGTCTCCCCAACGCTGCTCCCCCAAAACGGCGGGCGCCCCGTCAACAGCTCGTACAGGATCACCCCCAACCCGTACACATCCGTCCCCACACCCAACTCCCGATGCCGCCCTCCCGCCTGCTCGGGCGAGGCGTAACAGGGCGACCCCATGACCTCCCCCGTCACGGTCAGGGCCTGCCCCTCCGCACCCATCCGCTTGGCCAGCCCAAAATCCGCAATGTGCGGTTCCCCCCCGGCATCCAGCAGCACGTTCGACGGCTTCAAATCCCGATGAAGAACCCCCTGCTCATGCGCGTACTGCACCGCCCCGGCCAGCACCTGGCTCAGCCGCACCGCCCGCTCCACCGCCACCGGACCGTCCCGCACCAGTTCGGACAGCGTCTGGCCCTCGATGTAATCCATCGAGTAGAAGTGCTGGCCCCCCTCCTCCCCGACCTCGTGGATCCGCACGATGTTCGGATGACACAACCGCGCCGCGGCCGACGCCTCCCGCATGAACCGCTGGACCTGATCCGAGCCGGCAAATCGCCCCAGAAGCAACAGCTTGACCGCCACCACCCGCCCCAGGTTCCGCTGCCGCGCGCGATAAACCACCCCCATGCCCCCGTGCGCCACTTCCTCCTCCAGATCGTATTCCCCAATCCGCAACGGCACCCCGCCGCGTTCCGGTTCCCCCACGGATGCCCTAAGATGATCCGCCTGCTCCCAACCTTCCTCGTCCATCAAGGCACGGGCCAGGCAGCTCTCGCAGACCCCGTCCAGGCTGGACCCCTCCCGCGCCGCGCCGCAGACCGGGCACGGCTCCGGGGACGGCCGCCCGCCCGGCTCGATTGACGGAACATTGGCCATGGCTTCACCCCATCCATTTCCCCCCTTCTCCTAGCGGGCGAGCAAGGTTGCGAGATGCCGGAGCTCATCCTCCACCTCGGCGGGATCGGCAAGCGTCTGAGCCACCTCCTGACGGACCAGGTCCCGGTACCGCTGCCGCAGGCGGTGCACGGTCACCTTGACCGCCCCCATCGAAATCCCCAGCCGGGTTGCCACCTCGCCATACGAAGACCCCGCCCCCGACGCTCCCAGATAGCCCTTCAAGGCCACGAACAACTCACCGCGCCCCGCCGCAGCGAACTCGATACCCAGCCGGTCGAGCGCCCGTCCCAGCGTCGCCCGCGCCCACCGCCGGTCGTACATCACATCCGGACTCGTGTGATCCACGGGCTCCGCCTGATACCGTTGCTCCCCCTCCAGGGCATCCCACGACACCAGCCGCCGCCCCCCGCCGCGCTTCAGCGCGCGCATCCGCTCCAGCTCATTGCGCAGGGCGTTCTGGAACGACCTCAGCAGGAACCAGCGAAACCGCCCGCGCTCCCGGTCGATCCCCCCCAGCAACCCATCCTCCATCCAGTGCGAAAAGAAACCCTGCGTCAGATCCTGCGAGTCCTCCGGCGAAAACCCGCAGCCCCGGGCATACGCGTACAACGGGTACCAGTACGTGCTGCACAACGTCGCCAGCGCCTGCTCCCCCACCGGCGAAACCACCGCATCCCGCGCCGCCAGCACCTCGCTCCAAAGCGTTGTGCGAAATGCGGCGGACCGCTCCTCTCCAACACCACGAATCGCTGAAGTCCGGACTGGCATGCGTCCCGCCTCTTCTAATGAACGGCCTACGCCTTGTCACCTGTCCTCTGGGTATCGGCCCGGCCAGCCCCCCCCCGCCGCAAGGCCATCCAGTCATGCGGGAGCTGGGACATCCTTTGGATTGGAACGTCGCGGAAGCTGCAAGGGCAGCAGCAGTGGCCAGGGTAAAGTTTTGGAGTGCGGCGCTCCGCGCCGCTTTGGATTAGCGCGAGCAGTGACCTGGGGTAAGCCGTCCGCCATGAACCCGGACAATCTCCCGCCCGAAACCCAAAGCGGTGCGGAGCACCGCACTCCAGATTGGCCGCATCCTCCCTCCCACCGGCCACTTTGGATTGGTCCACCGCAAGTACTGCAGGAGCAGTGGCAGTGGCCAGGGTGAAGTCTTGGAGTGCGGCGCTCCGCGCCGCTTTGGATTGGCGCAAGAAGTGACCCGGGGTAAGCCGTCCGCCATGAACCCGGACAACCTCCCGCCCGAAACCCAAAGCGGTGCGGAGCACCGCACTCCAAATTGGCCGCATCCTCCCTCCCACCGGCCACTTTGGATTGGCCCACCGCAAGCACTGCACGGGCGGTAGCAATGGATAGGGTGAAGTTTGGAGTGCGGCGCTCCGCGCCGCTTTGGATTGGCGCGAGAAGTGACCCGGGGTAAGCCGTTCGCCATGAACCCGGACAACCTCCCGCCCGAAACCCAAAGCGGTGCGGAGCACCGCACTCCAAATTGGCCGCATCCTCCCTCCCACCGGCCACTTTGGATTGGCCCACCGCAAGTACTGCAGGAGCAGTGGCAGTGGCCAGGGTGAAGTCTTGGAGTGCGGCGCTCCGCGCCGCTTTGGATTGGCGCAAGAAGTGACCTGGGGTAAGCCGTCCGCCATGAACCCGGACAACCTCCCGCCCGAAACCCAAAGCGGTGCGGAGCACCGCACTCCAAATTGGCCGCATGCTCCCTCCCACCGGCTCGCCGAGGGTGGGACGTTTATCGTGACGGCGGGGACTTACCGGAAGACGCGCTTCTTTGCGGGGGAAGAGCGCTTGAAGGGACTGCATGACGGGCTGCTGAGGTATGCGGCGCGTCACGACTGGCGGCTCGAGGCGTGGGCGGTGTTCCCGAATCATTACCACTTCGTCGGGCACTCGCCGGTGGGGGCCGAGGACGGGGCGGCGTCGCTGACGGTATTTCTGGCCGACCTGCACCAGAACAGCGCAGCGTGGGTGAACAGGCTGGACGACTCGAGAGGGCGGAAGGTGTGGCACAACTTCTGGGAGACGCGGCTGACCTTCGAGAAGAGCTACTTCGCGCGGCTGAACTATGTGCATCAAAACGCCGTGAAGCACGGTCTCGTCGCAGTGGCGAACCAGTATCGCTGGTGCAGCGCCGCGTGGTTCGAGCGCGAGGCGGAACCGGCGATGGTGCGGACGATCTATGCCTTCAAGACGGATCACGTGAAGGTGCTGGACGATTTCTGACTCTTTGGAGTGCGGCGCTCCGCGCCGCTTTGGATTGGCACGTCGCAGGAGCTCCAAGGGCGGTAGCAGTGGATAGGGCGAAGTCTTGGAGTGCGGCGCTCCGCGCCGCTTTGGATTCCCCCGTGATCCGGACCGGCGAGTCGAACCTCACCTCCACCCTGCCTTCTTACGTTTCCACCTTCGCCGCCCTCGCCAGCCTCCTCCCGGGCGACGCGGCGCCGTCGGTGCGCCTCAATTCCTTGCCGATCCGTGTGGGTCTCCTCAGACTTCCTGCCATGCACGGGCCTCGACCTGGGACCAGGCGTTCGACCCCCACGAGATCACTGCCTCCAGGACATCCGGCGCAACGCGGCAGGTCCAACCCGGCACTCCTGAACGATCGCCCCTGAGATCCGCCTTTCCCGCCCCGAGTCCGCCCACTCCCATGGACATCGAGTTCCTCATCGGCCCGGCCGGCAGCGGCAAGACCCACACCTGCCTCGAACAGATCCGTGCCGCTCTCGACGCGGATCCCGAGGGCCCGCCCCTGCTCTGCATCGCACCCAAGCAGTCCACCTTCCAACTCGAACGCCAGATCCTCGGCCTCGGTGTCCACGGCTTCACCCGCCTGCTGATCCTCCCCTTCGATCGACTCGCCCGCTGGCTCCTCGCCGAACTCGGACAACCCACCGGCGACACCCTTTCCGAAGAGGGCCGCACCATGGTCCTCCGTGCCCTCATCCTGGAACGGGAAGCCGATCTGCGCGCCTTCCGCACCTGCGCCCGCACCGCCGGCTTCGCCTCCCAGCTCAGTCAGGTCCTGCGCGAACTGCACCGCGCCGGCGCCGGCCCGGCCCGACTCCGCGACGCCATCCCCGCCGAGCCATCCACACCCGGCCAGACCTCCCTCGCCGCCAAACTCCATGACCTGGCCCTGCTGATCGAGGCCTACCGCAACTGGCTCGCCGTCCACCACCTCCACGACGCCGATCACCTGCTCATCCATGCCGCGGAAGCCCTCGTGCAGGCACGCCGCAACGGCAGTGCCGTCCCCGCCTTCGCCGGACTCTGGCTCGACGGCTTCGCCGAGATGACCGTCCCCGAGTTGAACCTCCTCGCCGCCGTCCTGCCCCACTGCGCCCACGGCACCCTCGCCTTCTGCCTCGACCATCCCGTCGCTCCGCCCCAGGGGGAACCCATCCCGGAACCCGTTCCCGGTTCCCTCTGGACCACCACCGCCACCACCTTCCTCCGCTGCTGGCGCCAGGTCGATGCGCTCGGCCTCAACGCCCGCCTCCACCCGCTCCCTGATCCGGCGCCGGCCCCGCGGTTCCGCCACACCCCCATCCTCGCGCACCTCGCCTCGGCCTGGACCCGACCCCAAGCCCCGCCCAGCCCACCCGAGGAGGATCGCACCGGCATCCTGCCCGTCGAATGCGCCGACCCCGAGGCCGAAGCCCTCCTCGCCGTCCGCCTCATTCATCGGCACGTGCGCCAGGAAGGAGGCCGCTACCGCGACATCAGCGTGATCCTCCGCCGCATGGACGGCTACGCGGACGTCCTCCAGCGCGCCTTCCGCCGCCACGGCATCCCCTTTTTCGCCGATCACCGCGAACCGATGTCCCATCATCCCGTCGCCGAACTCACCCGCGCCGCCCTCCACATGGCAGCCGGCGCATGGGCCCACGACGACTGGCTCGCCGCCCTCAAGTCCGGCCTCGTCGTCGATCCGCCCCGGTTCGTCGATCAACTCGAAAATGCCGCCCTCCGCCACGGACTCCGTGACGACGCCTGGCTCCGTCCCTCCGAATACCGCGCCGCGGCGCATCTCTCGGAGGACGCCGTCCGCTGCCTCGAAGCCCCGGTCGGGGCCTTCCGCCGGTTTCGCGATACGCTCCCCCCCGCCCCGACCGGCGTCATCCTCGCCGAGGCCCTGCGGGAACTCTGGGCCGGTCTCGAAGTCCCCGAAACCCTCGATCGCTGGCAACACGAGGCCACCGATCTCCCGCCCCTCTACCGCGCCATCCACCACACCGCCTGGGAACAGATCCAGTCCTGGTGCTCCAACCTCGCCCTCGCCTTCGCCACCACCGAACTCCCGTTGCGCGACTGGACCGCCATCGCCGAGGCCGGGCTGTCCCGGCTCACCCTCGGCATCATCCCTCCCGCCCTCGACCAGGTCCTCGTCGGCGCCGTGGACCGGGCCCGCCAGCCCAATGTCCGCCTGACCCTCGTCCTCGGTCTCAACGAGGGGGTCTTCCCCGGCGCCCCGGCCGCCCCCGCCCTCCTTCACCGCGCCGACCGGTTGCGCCTCGCCGAGGCCGGACTCGACCTCGGCTGGGCCCCCCTTCAACAGGCGGCCCGCGAACAGTACTTCGCCTACATCGCCTGCACCCGCCCCTCCGAACGCCTCTGCGTCACCTGGTCCCGCCGCGGCCTCGATGGCAAACCCGCCGTCCGCTCCTCCGTCGCCGAACGCCTCCTCGCCCTCCTCGGCCTGCCGCCCCAGCAACCCCCCGACCCCGATCCCACCCTCGAATACGACGGACGCCTCCGCGCCTTCGAAGGCACCCCCTGCGCCGGCGACGCCCGTTCCCTCTCCGAATGGCTCGAGTGCCCGGACTGGTTCCGCACCCTCCCTCTCGACCTTCCCCCCGGGCACCCCGCCGAACTGGTCGCCCGCCACGTCGCCCATCTCCACCACCATCTCCTTCCTCCCTCCGGCGAACCCGAACGACGCCTCGCCCCCGAAACCGTCGTCGCCCTCCACCCCGACGGAACCCTCACCTCCTCGGTCAGCGCCCTCGAGGACTTCGCCGAATGTCCCTTCCGCCACTTCGCCCGCCGCCAGCTCCGCCTCGGTGAACGTCCGGAGTTCAAGACCGACCCCATCAGCTCCGGAAACCTCCTTCACCGTACCCTCCACCGCTTCCACCAGGCCACCCTCGAGGAAAAGGGACGCTGGCGGAACTGGCGCCCCGACGAGGCCGCCGCCCGCATCGGTCAACTCGGGCGCGAACTCGCCGCCACGCCCGAGTTCGCCGCCTTCACCCGCGACCCCGCCCTCGCCTGGGAAACCCACCGGCGCCTCGACCAGCTCGGCGACGCCGTCGGGCAGATGATCCGCTGGATGGAAACCTGTTCCTTCGATCCGCTCCTCGCCGAATTCCGTTTCGGCTCCGCCCCGGATTGCCGGGCCGGCCCGTGGTCCATCGAACTCCCCGGCAGCCGCACCCTCCGCCTTCAGGGCAGCATCGACCGCCTCGATGTCGCCGTGGCGCCCGACGGCACCTGCCTCGTCGCGGTCTTCGACTACAAGTCCTCCGCCATCAGCCCCTCCGCGCCTGCCGTGGCCCGCGGCTTCGAACTCCAGCTCTTCGCCTACCTTGCCTTCGCCGCCGCCTCGCCCGACCTGCCGCCCACCATCGCGCACGCCGCCCCGCTCGCCGCCGGCGGCGCCTTCTACGTCCCGCTCGCCCCCAAGGTCAGCGCCACCGGCCGCACCGCTCCCGACGACGAACGCCTCGCGTCCTTCCGCAAATCCCTCACCCATGCCGGCCGCGGCAACGCCGACTGGAGGGTCCACTTCGATTCCTCCCCGGGCACGGGAACCCCCAGAGGCTCGGGATCCGACCAGTTCAAGCGAACCCATTTCCTGCCCTCCGAGGAGTTTCAAACCCTCCTCGACAACACCGTGACGCACCTCCAACGCCATGCCACCGCCATCCTCGATGGAACCGTCGGCGTCCTCCCGGTCCGCTACAGCCGCCAGAAATCCGCCTGCGACCACTGTCCCTACCGCTCCGTCTGCCGCTTCGAACCCCTCGTCGGCGACTTCCGCTCGCTCCAGTCTCCAATCCCCGGTCCGAGGTCGTGATGGTGTATCCCTGGCGAATGGCGAATTCCGAACCGCGATTCGAGGTTCCAGATCGTTGCTCTGAGGCCGTTCCCCATCTTCCCACCCCTCTCTCCCCATGAGCCAGCCCACCCCCCAGCAACGCCAGGCCATCGACGCCCGTGGCGCCATCCTCCTCACCGCCGGCGCCGGCACCGGCAAGACGGCCACCCTCGTCCAGCGCTGCCTCCGCCTCGTGATCGAGGCCGGCGTCGATATCGATCGCCTCCTCGTCGTCACCTTCACCAATGCCGCCGCCGCCGAGATGAAACAGCGTCTCCGCGAGGCCCTCCGCCACGCCGCCACCCAACCCGACGCCCCCGAAGCCCTCCAGCGTCAGCTCCTCCTCCTCGAAGCCGCCCCCATCGCCACCCTCCACTCCTTCTGCCTCGATCTCATCCGCACCCACTTCGCCGAACTTCACCTCGACCCCGCCGTCGCCGTCCTCGACGAATCCCTCGCCACCCCGCTCGCCCGTCAGACCGCCCGCCGCCTCGCCCTCGATGCCCTGGCCAACGACCCCGACACCCGCACGCTGGCGGACCACTACTGCCAGGCCCGCATCGATCCCCTCGTCGATCTGCTCCTCGAAACCCACCGCTTCTTCGTCGCCCAACCCCGCGCCGCCCGCTGCCTCGACGCCCAACTCAACCGCTTCGAACCCCTCGCCCCCAACGCCTGGAACCCCCTCCGACCCTCCATGTTCACCGCCTGGTTGCTGGAGTCGGCCCCCGCCGTCCGTACCCAGATCCCCCTGACGATCGAGGGCATCGAGCAGGACAGGAACTTCGCCGGCAAATCGCCAACCGGCGAGGGGCTCCGCCACCTCACCACCCTCCTCCCGTCCCTGATCCCGCTCCTCGATCCCCTGCCCAACGACGCCACGATCGCGGATTGGACCCGGCGCCTCGACGCCCTCCTCGCCTTCGCCGACGATTCCCTCTGGGCCCGCGGCTCCAAGAAACACCGCGGCTGCCTGGAGGATTTCCTCGAAGACGTCGCCCTCCTCCGCACCTGGTGCCCCACGGACGGCCTCGATCCCCTGGACGTCGAATGGACCGCCGCCCGGGCCCCGATGTCCGCCCTGCTGCGCCTGGCCCGCCAGTTCGCCACGGCCTTCACCGACGCGAAGCGCGCGCTCGGCGGGGTGGACTTCGCCGACCTCGAACAACTCGCCCTCGAACTCCTCACCGACCCCGAAGGCCGTCCCACCCCCGTCGCCCTCGAATGGCGCGAGCGCTTCGAACACGTCTTCGTGGACGAATGCCAGGACATCAACCCCGCCCAGGAGGCCATCCTCCAGGCCCTCGCCCGCCACGGCGAACACGCCAACCTCTTCATGGTCGGCGACGTCAAGCAGAGCATCTACCGCTTCCGGATGGCCGCCCCAGACCTCTTCCAACGCCACCTCCGCCAGTGGCCCGCCCTCCCCCATCACCAGGTCCTGCCCCTCACCGAGAACTTTCGCAGCCGCGCCGGGATCGTCGCCTTCGTCAACGCCCTCTTCGATACCCTCATGCAACCGCGCCTCGGCGACGTCGGCTACGGCCCCGCCGATCGTCTCGCCTTCGCCCTGCCCGATCGCCGCGCGCCCCTCTCCCTCCACCCCCCCGAAGGCCAGGGCCCCCAGGGCGCCGCCCCCGACCCCGATTGCCGCGTCGAACTCCACCTCATTCGGGAAGTCGCCAATGCCACCGCCAGCGCCGACACCGGCGCCGATGACTCAGGCGCCGATCCGTGGGAGGACCTCCTCGAACTCGAACGCCAGGCCCACGTCATCGCCGCCCGCCTCCGCGAACTGATGGATGGCCAGCACCAGGTCTGGGATCGCACCACCCACACTTTCCGTCCGATGACCTGGAACGACGTCGGGATCCTGCTCCGCTCGGTCTCCGGACGGTCCGGCCCCTTCCTCCGCGAATTCCGCCGCCGTGCCATCCCGCTGTCCGTCGAACAGGGCGACTTCCTCGACACCCTCGAAGCCTCCGACCTTACCAGCCTCCTTCGCCTGCTCGACAACCCCCGGCAGGACATCCCCCTGTTCGCCGTCCTCCGGTCCCCCTGGTTCGGCTGGTCCCTCGATCAACTCGTCCAACTCCGCCTCGCCGGGGCCCACGGCGACGCCTGGGAACGACTCGAACACGCCGCCCAACAGCGCAACGCCCACGGCCAGGCCGCCCGCGATTTCCTTCAAACCCTCGAACGCTGGCGGCGCCTCGCCCTCATGAGTTCCCTCACCTGCGTCCTCGAAACCGCCCTCGCCGAAACCCGCTACGAAGCCTTTCTCCTCACCCTCCCCGACGGCCCCGACCGCGTCGCCAATGTCCGTCGTTACCTCGATCTCGCCCGCCGCTACGATCCCCTCCAGCGTCAGGGCCTCTTCCGTTTCCTCCGCTTCCTCGACGATCAGCGCGATGCCGGACGCGAAATCGATCCGCTGCCCCCGCGCCGGGCCGACGCCGTCCAGTGGATGTCCATCCACAAAAGCAAGGGACTCGAGTTCCCCGTCGTCGTCGTCGCCGGCCTCTCCGCCCCGTTCCATTTCCCCGCCTCGAAGGCCCCGCTCATCCTCTCCCGAACCGTCGGACCCGCCCCTCAGTTCGTCGACCTCCCCGCCCGGCGCCGTCACGAAAGCCTCGTCCTCTGGCACGCCCGCCGCGAGGAACGCGCCGCCAGTCTCGCCGAGGAACTGCGCCTCCTCTACGTCGCCGTCACCCGCGCCCGCGACACCCTCATCCTCGTCGGCGCCTGCAAACCCGAAAGCCGCACCTGGATCGAACGCACCTCCCTCCCTCCCGCCGCCGGCGTCCCCCGCGCCCTTCGCGCCACCGAATGGATCGGTCTCTGGCTCGGCGGATCCCTCGACGGCTCCATCGACTCCGGCGAGGCCACCTTCGGTGAGGAGCCCGATACCGCCCGGCTCCGCTGGCACTTCCACGCCGGCACCCTCGAACCCCGCGAGCCTTCCCCTTCCCCCGGAGATCCCGACCTCCCACCCGACGACGCCTCCGCCCGGATGCCGTCCCTCGATCTCACCCCGGCCAAAGACCCGGCTTCCCTCATCCCCGCCAAGACCTCCGCCAGCGCCCTGCGCCGTCTCGGACCCGAACCCGACGCCGAAGCCGCCCCGGCCGTGAAGCCCCGGCACCGCCCCTTCCCCGCCGCCCGCCCCCGCGACGACGCCCCCGGCTCCCCCACCCGGATCGGCACCGCCCACCACCTCTTCCTCCAGCACCTCGACCTCACCCCGGAACCCTCCGACACCCACCTCCACGAGCACGCCCGGACTCTCGTGACCCGCGGCATCCTGCGCGACTCCGACCTGCCCCACCTCGACCTCGCCGCCATCGCCCACTTCTGGCGTTCCCCGCTCGGCGCCGAAATCCGCACCCACGCCCTCCGGGTCCGTCGCGAACTCCCCTTCACCGCCGCCTTTCACCCCTCCGAACTCCCGGCCTTCGCGACGACACCCCCGCCGGACCCCGACGAATTCATCGTCGTCCAGGGCGCCGTCGATCTCGCCGTCCTGCTCCCCACGGAAACCTGGCTCGTGGACTTCAAGACCGACCACATCACCCTCGAAGAAATCGAATCCCGCGCCGCCGACCATCGCCACCAGCTCCAGCTCTACGCCACCGCCCTCGAACGCATTCACCGCCGCCCCGTGACCCGCAGCGTCCTCCACTTTCTCCACCCCCGACACACCTGGTCCGCCCTCCCCGCCTGAGAGAAAGCATCCCAGGCCCGGCCTGCCTCCCGGGATGAATGCTCCCCCCCCCAGCCACGCATCGACAGGAAGGATCAGGGCGACCCGTCGATCGCGGCAACGGCGGGAGAGTCGCGCCGCTTCCGGTGAACGGAGTCCTTGAAGGATGTCCCGGGACCGTCAGGTGCCGATTGCGGAAGACTTCCTCCGTGCCTTTCCCCTGCATTCGTGCTTAAACCGGGCCCGCGCAACATGGACTACGAAGCGGTCATCGGCCTGGAAACCCACGTGCAGCTCAAAACCCGCTCGAAGATGTGGTGCGCCTGCCCCAACGCCTTCGGCGCCGAACCCAACTCCCTCGTCTGCCCCGTCTGCCTCGGACTCCCCGGCGTCCTCCCCGTCGCCAACGAGGAGGCCCTCCGCCTCACCGTGCTCACCGGTCTCCTCCTCCAGTGCGAGATCCCCCGCCGCGCCAAGTTCGATCGCAAGAACTACTTCTATCCCGACGTCGCCAAGAACTACCAGATCACCCAGTACGACCAACCCTCCACCTGCCGCGGCTTCGTCGAATTCGAACATCAGGGCCGCCTCGAAAAAGTCCGCATCACCCGCGCCCACCTCGAGGAGGATGTCGCCAAGAACACCCACTTCGACCGGGAGAGCGGCGTCGATTTCAACCGCGCCGGCGTCCCCCTCCTCGAAATCGTTTCCGAACCCGACCTCCGCAGCCCGGAACTCGCCCAGGCCTACCTCAATGCCCTCGTCGAAATCCTCGTCCAGGGCGGCATCAGCGACTGCGACATGGAAAAAGGCATGGTCCGCTGCGACGTCAACGTGAGCGTCCGCCCCCGCGGAGCCTCCCAGCTCGGCGCCAAAATCGAGATCAAGAACATGAACACCTTCTCGGGTGTCCGCCGTGCCCTCGAGTACGAGATCCCACGCCAGATCGATGCCCTCCGCCGCGGCGAATCCCTCCGCCAGGAAACCCGCCGCTGGGACGATGTCGCCGCCGTCACCGAATCCATGCGCGCCAAGGAGCACGCCCACGACTACCGCTATCTCCCCGACCCCGACCTCCTCCCCCTCGAACCCTCCGAAACCTGGCTCGCCGAGGTCCGCTCCCGCCTCGTCGAACTCCCCCTCGCCCGCAAACAGCGCCTGATCCAGCTCCATGGCCTCCCGCCCGGCGACGCCGAGGTCTTCAAGGCCAACCGGCCCCTCGGCGATTTTTTCGAACGCGCCGCCGACGGTGCCGCCAACCCCAAGGCCGTCGCCAATTGGATCATCAACAACCTCGCCGCCCTCCTCAACCAGTCCGGCACCCCCCTCGAAGCCGTCCCCTTCCCACCCCGCGCCATCGCCGATCTCGTCGCCCTCGTCGATTCCGGCGAGATCAATTCAAAGATCGCCCAGGAAGTCTTCACCGGGATGTTCACCTCCGGCGAGGCCCCCGCCACGATCGTCGAACGCAAGGGCCTTCGCCAGGTCAGCGATTCCAGCGCCCTCGAAGCCGCCTGCGACCAGGCCATTGCCGCCCATCCCGGACCCGCCAGCGACTTCCGCCAGGGCAAGGCCGCCGCCCTCAATTTCCTCAAGGGCCAGGTCATGAAACTCACCCGCGGCAAGGCCAACCCCGCCCTCATCGGCCCCATCCTCGAACGGAAACTCAATCCCTGAATCCCATCGGCCCCATCAGTCCCATCGGTCCCATCGGTCCCTTCAGTCCCTTCGCATCCCGCCCCCCCTCCCCCATGCATTGACACCGCAGGTCCGCCCCTTAGCGTCCCCGCATGCAGTCGCTCCTCGACTCCCTGATCGAGATCATCCGCCGAACCTCCGCCGAAATCCCCGACGACGTCCACCAGGCCATCCTCCGCTCCGTCGAAATCGAGAAGAAGGGCACCATCGCCGCCTCGGCCATGGAAATCATCGAGCGCAACATCGCCCTCGCCCGCAACAAGTCCCAGCCCATCTGCCAGGATACCGGCAGCGTCCTCTTCTACGTCGATGCCCCGGTTGGCCTCGATCAGGTCGCCTTCGCCGAAACCGCCCGCGACGCCGTCCGCCAGGCCACCCGGAAGGGCTACCTGCGCCAGAACTCCGTCGATGCCCTCACCGGCAGGAACGACGGCACCAACTGCGGCCCCGGTGCCCCCACCCTCCACTTCCATCAGCATCGCGACGAATCCCTCGATGTCCGCCTCGTCCTCAAAGGCGGCGGCTGCGAAAACGTCGGCGCCCAGTACTCCCTCCCCGAGGAATCCCTCCAGGCCAACCGCGATCTCAACGGCTGCCGCCGCGTCATCCTCGACGCCATCCTCCAGGCCCAGGGCAAGGGTTGCGGCCCCGGCATCCTCGGCGTCTGCATCGGAGGCGACCGCGCCACCGGCTACGAATGGTCCAAAACCCAGTTCCTCCGCCGCCTCGACGACGTCAATCCCGTCCCCGAACTCGCCGCCCTCGAGCAGGAAATCGTCAAGACCGCCAACGACCTCGGCATCGGCCCCATGGGCTTCGGCGGCCGCACCACCCTCCTTGGCTGCAAGATCTGCGCCGTCAATCGCGTCCCGGCCTCCTACTTCGTCAGCATCAGCTACATGTGCTGGGCCTACCGGCGCCAGGGCGCTTCCCTCGATTCCAACGGCGGCATCCTCTCCTGGCTCTACTGATTCCCATGATCCCCATCACCACTCCCGTCTCGGAACAAACCATCCGCTCCCTCAAGGTCGGCGACGAAGTGCTCCTCTCCGGCGTCGTCTTCACCGGACGCGACGCGGTCCACAAGTACCTCCACGATGGTGGTGCCCTGCCGGAAGGGGTCAGCCTGCGGGATGGCATCCTCTACCACTGCGGCCCGGTGGTCATCCGTGACGACGCGGGCGACTGGAAGGTCGTCGCCGCCGGCCCCACCACCAGCACCCGCGAGGAACCCTACCAATGGCAGATCATCCGCGACCACGGCGTCCGCGGGGTCATCGGCAAGGGCGGCATGGGCCCCAAAACCCTCGCCGCCTGCCGCGAACACGGCTGCGTCTATTTCCATGCCGTCGGTGGCGCCGCCCAGGTCCTCGCCGAATGCGTCCGTAAAGTCCGCGGCGTCTCCTTCCTCGAAAAGTTCGGCTCCCCCGAGGCCATCTGGGAACTCGATGTCGTCGAGTTCCCCGCCGTCGTCACCATCGATTCCCACGGGCGTTCCCTCCACGAGGAAATCTTCCAAACCAGCTCCGAAGCCCTGGCCCGGCATGTGCCCGCCCAGACCCACTGACCGGACGGCTTCGACAAGGACCCGCGCTGGCGCGACCTCCTCGACTTCCGCGGCCCGCGCGACGTGGAACGTCCCCCGGATCGCTGGAGCCGCCTCGAGATCGAAGCGCGCGGCGACACGCTCCGGTTCGATCTCAATGGCGTGACCGTCAACGCCGCCCGCAATGTCTGGCCCGCCCGCGGCCGCATCCACCTTCAATGCGAGGGTTCCGAGGTCTTCTTCCGCCGCTTGGACCTCCTCCCGCTCCTTCCCTGATCCCCCCCCGCATTTTCCCCTGCCCACGCCCCGACGCGATCGTTAGACTCCCAACCGTGCATCCCCACTCCGCGCCCGATTCCAATGGTGATCGCCACGAACCCGTTGGCGCGGATGCCTCGCCAGCCTCCAGCCTTCGCGCCGCCGTCGCCACCCTCGAATCCGAGCTGGGCCCCGAAGCCGTCGCCGAGGTCCTCGGCGCCTTCCTCATCGACACACCGGAGCGACTCGATGAACTCGATCGCCTGGCAGCAGGAGTTGACCAGCCCGCCCTGCGCCTCGCCGCCCATTCCCTCAAAGGCAGCTCCGCCCTCTTCGGCGCCCTCGGACTGGAGGATGCCGCGCGTGCCCTCGAGGAGAGCGCCGCCAGCCTCCGTCGCGACGAACAACCCGCCCTCGCAGCCCGGGTTCGCTCCGAATTCGTGGGCATCCAGCCCGAACTCGAAGCCCTTTGGCGCGCCGCAGGTAGCGCGTCCCCTTAGCGCATTCCTCGTGCGCAGTCCGGCCTCCCCGCCCTTCCTCTCGGGCGCCATGAGAGAATCCTGCCTGCGCCCTTCATGTTCGCGGAGTTCCTGCCGTTATACGGCGTAGAGCCAGTGGCCAACACCTGCCGTGGAGCCAGGCTTGAACCGCGATGAACGAAGGCGAAACCCGTGAACGCATGATGGAGCGCCTGCTGATGGCCCAGCGCCCCTGGGGCCGCTTCCGCCTCAGCCTCTACGCCCGCTGGAAACGCCTCGCCTGGACCACCGTCGTCCGCAGCACCCTCTTCCTGAAACGCCTGGTGGATATCGCCGGCAGCGTCGTCGCCCTGCTCCTCTTCTCCCCCCTCCTCGCCGTCCTCGCCATCCTGGTCAAGCTGGACGGCGGACCGGTGTTCTTCCGCCAGACCCGCGTCGGCCTCATGGGCCGCGAGTTCCGCATGCTCAAGTTCCGCTCGATGGTCGTGGACGCCGAAGCCCGCCTCAAGGAACTCCTCGACAAACACGGCTCCAAGGACAGCGTCACCGTCCTCATCCGCGACGATCCCCGCGTGACCCGCATCGGCCACTGGCTCCGTCGCACCTCCCTCGACGAACTCCCCCAGTTCTGGAACGTCCTCCGCGGCGACATGTCCCTCGTCGGCCCCCGCCCCCCGGTGCCCCGCGAAGTCTCCCTCTACACCCAGACCGACCGCCGCCGGCTCCTCGTGAAACCCGGCATGACCTGCCTCTGGCAGATCGGCGAACGCGAGGGCCGCCTCCTCGAAGTCGGACACCGCCATCACATCGAGTTCCCAGAACAGGTCGAACTCGATGTCCGCTACATCGAGAGCCAGTCCCTCGTCCGCGATCTCTGGATCCTCGCCAAAACCATCCCGGCCATCCTCTTCGGCCGCCTCACCTGACCATGCGCGCCCTCGTCATCTGCCCCGCGGATCGATCGGCCCTGGCGTTCCTCGGACGCGACCGTCCCCTGGCCCTTGTCCCCATCCTCGGAAACTCCCTGCTCGATGTCTGGCTCACCGAACTCGCCTCCCGCGGCGCCCGTGACGTCCGCATCCTGGCCACCGACCGGCCCGAACAGATCCGCGCCGAGGTCGGTCGCGGCGAACGCTGGGGACTTCGCGTGGAAGTGGTGCCCGAACCCGCCGAACTCACCCCCGAAGACGCGCTCCGCAAACATCGTCCCCTCGGCGATACCCACTGGCTGCCCGCCCCCTTCGACGCCATCCCTCTCGACCACCTCCCCGGCAGCAGCCCGGGCTGGGACGGTCCCAAAGCCTGGTACGGCGCCCTGCGCGACCTCCTGGCCCAAGGCGGCATCCAGCGGCTCGGCGCCCGCGAATGGTCCCCCGGAATCTGGGTCCATGTCCGCGCCCGCATCGCCCCCACCGCCCGCCTCGAAGCCCCCTGCTGGATCGGTGCCCATGCCTGGATCGGCGCCCGCTGCCTCGTCGGCCCCGGCACCGTCATCGAGGAGGGCGCCTACCTCGACGAGGGCGTCGAGGTCGCTGACAGCTTCATCGGGCCCGGTACCTACCTCGGTGCCATGACCGAAGTCCGCCAGTCCCTCGCCTGGGGACGCGGCCTCTGCAAATGGACCACAGGGTCCTGCACCGAGGTGACCGACGATTTCCTCATGGGTTCGGTCGGTGACCGGGCAAGCCACGGCAGGCGCGCCTCGTGGACCGGCCGCGCCCTCGCCCTGGCCGCCCTGGCACTCACCGCGCCGTGGCTGGCCTGGGCCTGGTGGCGACGGCCGCGCGGCCAGCCCTTCCTCACCCGCCTCCAGGCCGTGCGCGCCCCCAGCCATCATCCGGACCTCATGGAGACCCTCGAATACCGGGAACTCAACGGCATTCAAGGACTCGCCCGACGCTGGCCGCAGCTCTGGAACATCGTCAGGGGCGATTTCGCCTGGGTCGGCAACCGCCCGCTGACCCGCGACCAGGCCCGGACCCTCCACGACGATTTCGAACGCCTCTGGCTGGCGGTCCGGCCCGGTCTGATCTCCCTCGCCGATGCCGAAGGCTGCCCGGACCCGTTCGGCGATGAAGCCCGCGCCCACGCCAGCTTTTACTCCGTCCAGCACAGCTTCCGAACCGACCTTCAAATCCTGTTACGCACCCTCGGGTGCACCCCACGCCAGCCGTCCGACACCCTGCCTGTCACCTCAGCCCCCAACTCATGAGCACCTCCCCTCCCGATCCCGTCCTCCAGATCAGCGGCCCAAGCGAACTCAATGCCATGAACGCCACGCCGTTCCGTGACCAGGTCCGCTCCTCGCTCCGGCCCGAACATCAGCAGATCGACATCGATTTCTCCGAGACCCGGTTCGTGGACAGTTCCGGCCTCGGAGCCCTCATCTCCCTGCACAAGGCCATGGTCGGCCGTCAGGGCCGCATCCGGGTGGTCCAGCCGACACCCCAGGTCCAGCAGGTCCTCGAACTCACCCGCATGCACCGTCTCTTCGAGATCGTCGCCCTCCCATCATGAACACACTGACCCGTGACGAAGTCCTCCAGGTGACCGGCTTCGACAGCCTCAGCGGCGCCAACGCCGGACTGTTCCGTGAACTGGTCCGGGCCAAGCTCGCCCCCCAGCACCGGCGCGTCGAGGTGGACATGTCCCGCGCCGCCTTCATGGACAGCGAAGGCCTCGGCGCCCTGGTCGCCATCCGGGCCCGCCTCAAGGAACGCGGCGGCCGCGTGGAACTGGTCGGCACCCCCAGCCAGGTCCGCGAACTCCTCCGCCTTACCGGCGTGGACTCCCTCTTCGAGTTCCTTCCTTCCCCCTGATCCCGTGTCCACCCTCACCTCCGTTCCCGGCAATCTGCTCCGGCTGACCTGCCACTGCGAACTGGCCGCCATCCGGGAGGTGGCCCGCTCCGTTCGCGGCTTCCTCGAACGTCAGGGACTCAGCACCCCGGAGGCCGACGCCTGGGAACTCATCTGCGCCGAGGCCGGCAACAACGCCGTCGAACACGCCCCGCCCCACGCCCGGCACCTCCCCATCGAGGTCTCCATCGAAATCAGCCCCACCGCCGTCGAACTCCGCGTCATCGATCATACTTCCGGCTTCGAACTGCCCCCCTCCTCCGAACTCCCCGATCCCCTCGATGAAGGCGGTCGCGGACTGTTCCTCATCCGTTCCCTCTCCGACTCCCAGCGCTACTGGCGCGGCACCGGGGAAAACTGCCTCGTCGTCATCCGCCAACGCGCCGCCCCGGAACCTGAATCCGCCCCGCCGGACCCCTCGGTGCAGCAATCCATGCTCGAGGCCACCCTCCACACCATGACCGAGGAACTGGCCGCCTCCTACGAGAGCCTCTCGGCCATCTTCCGCTTCACCGAGGAACTCATCCGCAGCGGCGGAGACGACCGGTTCATGGACCGCTGGCTCCTCGAACTCAAACAGATCACCGGCGCCGACTGGTACGTTCTCCGCCTCCTCGACGAATCCAGGGGCGTCCTCGATGTGGCCCGCACCTCCCATCCCGACATGCCGTTCCCCCCACTCCCCCTGGCCGGAACGCTTTCCCCAGGAGGCTCCCTCGAACTTCGTGCCGTCCACGGCCGCCAGGACGTCTGGTTCGATCCTTCCGAACCCCCACCCCAGGGCGATCCCCTCCGCTGTCTCTCCGCAACCCTCGCCGGACTCGCCCATCCCCTCTTCGTGGCCGGCCAGCTCGTGGGCTCCCTCGCCGTCGGCCGCTATGCCGGCTCCCATCCCTTCACCGCCGGTCAGGTCAACATCGTCCATACCCTCTCCGACTTCCTCGGCATCCAGATCCGCAACGCCCAGTTCCAGAAATCCACCCTCCAGGCCCAGTTGCTCGATCGCGATTATGAGGTGGCCTCCCGCATCCAGCGCCAGCTCCTCCCCAAACAGCATCCCCGCAACGGCCGCTGGGCCACCCTCGGCTTCTGCGAAAGCGCCCAGCGCGTCGGGGGCGACTTCTACGACATCATCGAGGTCGGCTCCAACGGCCTCCTCCTCGCCGTCGCCGATGTCATGGGCAAGGGCCTCCCCGCCGCCCTCTTCGCCACGGTCTTCCGTACCCTCCTCCGCGCCCGCCCCGAACTCGCCCGCAGCCCGGGACCCTTCGTGGACTGGCTCAACGAAAACCTCGTCGAGGAACTGGGCGAACTCGAGATGTTCATCACCGCCCAGCTCGCCTACGTCAACCTCTCCACCCGCGAACTCCGCGTCGCCGGCGCCGGCCATCCCCCGCTCCTCCTCGCCGGCGTCGATCATCCCGCCGAGGAGGTCCTCAGTTGCGGCCCTCCCCTCGGCATCTGCTCCAGCCTCGAATTCCACGAGGAACGCCGCATCCTCCCGCCAGGCGCCAGACTCCTCCTCTACACCGACGGTGTCACCGAGGCGACCTACCCCGACGGCGTCCAGGTCGGCACCGGTCCCCTCATCGAAATCCTCAACACTTCCATCCTCCGCCGCGACGAGGTCGAACGGACCATCGCCCGCATCGGTGAACTCCAGGGTGACATCGACGGCGAACGCCCCGCCGCCGACGACCGCACCCTGCTCCTCCTTCAGGAGGACGTCCCGTCCACCCCCCCCATCAACCTCTCCCGCCGCCATGCCTGCCACAGTCCTCATCGTCGATGACGAACCCCACATGCTCCGCATCGCCGAACTCAGCCTCAAACGCGGCGGGTTCCACCTCCTCGTCGGCCGCAACGGCCGCCAGGCCATCGAACTGGCCACCCGTCACCTCCCAGACCTCATCGTCATGGATGTCCTCATGCCCGAAGTCGATGGCCTGACCGCCCTCCGCCGCCTTAAGGCCGATCCCGTCACCGCCGACATCCCCGTCATCATGATCACCGCCCGCGGCCATGTCATGACCCGCCAGGAAGCCGAGGAGTACGGCGCCGCTCTCTTCCTCACCAAACCCTTCAGCCCAACCCAGCTCCTCCTCGAAACCCGCCGCCTCATCGCCCCCCCCTCCGCGGACTGCCCCGCCGAACCGGTCGCCGCCGCCGTTTCCTGAATCCACGTCGCCTCGGAGGGCCGGATTCCACGAGGCCGCAGGAGAACGGTGCATCAGATGGATGACCCGCACAGCGCGTCCCTCCAGAGTGATCCAACGGCGTGAAATCGGAGGGCCGAGTTCCACGAGGCCGCAGGGGTGTGGTGCATCAGATCGAAGTCTCGCTGGGACTCGTACTCAGCCCGAAGGGCGGTACTCGTCCTCGTCCTCGAGCCCACAGGCACACCTTTTCCTGCGTCGCCTTGGCCCCGGAGCATCCCCAAGTTGTCGGTACCGAGGCCGCGAATCGGAGCGACGAGCTCTGCGAGTCCTCAACCCAACGCTCCACATCGTTGCGGCCTCGTGGAACTCGGCCCTCCGAAGCGCCGCTTGGCGGAGTTCGCACCTCTACCCAGAACTTCGGGATGCACTGCCTTGGCCCCGGACCCCGGCTTTTGGCGTGTGACCCGTCCCGACTCCCGCTACGGTGCCCGGCCGTATGGCGGACCATTCCACTCCGGGCCTCACCTGGCTGCTCTTCGCGCTGCTCACCGTCGTCACCTGGGGCGTGTACGGCATCTTTCTCCATACGGGCCAGATCGGCATGGGCGACCCGGTGAACGGCCGCTACAAGGCCTTCCTCTTCGTCGGCCTCGCCTACTTCCTGACGGCCGTCCTCGCCCCCGCCGCCCTCCTCTGGTTCAAGGGCGCCTCCTGGGTCTTCCCCGCCAAGGGCGCCTGGTGGTCCCTCCTCGCCGGCATCGTCGGCGCCATCGGGGCCTTCGGTGTCCTCCTTGCCTTCGGAGCCAAAGGCACGCCGCCCGTCGTCATGTCCATCATCTTCGCCGGCGCCCCCGTCGTGAACGCCCTGGTCGCCCTCAGTCTCCATCCCCCCGCCGGCGGTTGGGGCGCCGTCAAACCGCAGTTCTACCTGGGCATCGCCCTCGCCGCCATCGGCGGTTGCCTCGTCACCTACTTCAAACCGCCGCCGGCCCCCGCCAAACCCGGCGTCGCCGCCCACCACCCAGGCCCCGCCCAACCCGCCGGGCCACGGTCATAACCCCCACCCCGTCCCGTGGCGCCCGCGACGTCCCGCTCCAGTCTCGAACAACGCCAGTGGCCCCTCCTCGCCTCCCTCCTCGAGCGCGTGGGCCGCGACAACCCCTTCTACCGCGACCGCTGGCAGGCCTGCGGCATCCGTCCCGAAGTCGGATCGATCGCCGAGTTCAAGACCCGCTTCCCCTTCACCCGAAAGCAGGACCTCGTCATCGATCAGGCCGCTCATCCCCCCTACGGCTCCAACCTCACCTTCCCCATCGACCACTACACCCGCTGCCACGGCACCAGCGGCAGCACCGGGCACCCCCTCCGCTGGCTCGATACCCCCCAAAGCTGGCAGTGGATGCTCGACAACTGGCGCCGCGTGTACCTCGCCGCCGGTGTCACCCGCTCCGACCGCGTCTTCTTCGCCTTCTCCTTCGGACCGTTCCTCGGCTTCTGGACCGCCTTCGAGGCCGCCCTCCAGCTCGGCTGCCTCTGCCTCCCGGGTGGCGGCCTCACCACCGTCGCCCGTCTCCGCTCCATCCTCGATCAGCAGGCCACCGTCCTCTGCTGCACCCCCACCTACGCCCTTCACCTCGGCGCCACCGCCCACGCCGAACACCTTGACCTCGCCGCCAGTCCCGTCCGCCGCATCCTCGTCGCCGGGGAACCCGGCGGAAGCATCCCCGCCACCCGCAACGCCATCGAATCCGCCTGGCCCGGCGCCCGCGTCTTCGATCACCACGGCATGACCGAGGTCGGCCCCGTCAGCTACCCCTGCCCCGCCCAACCCGGCGTGCTCCACGTCATCGAGGAGGGCTACCTCGCCGAAATCGTGGATCCCCGCACCACCCAGCCCTCCCCGGATCACGCCATCGGCGAACTCGTCCTCACCACCCTCGGCCGCGTCGGTTCCCCCCTCATCCGCTACCGCACCGGCGACCTCGTCCGCGCCCGCCCCATCGCCTCCCCCTGCCCCTGCGGCTCCGTCGATCTCGCCCTCGACGGCGGCATCCTCGGTCGCGCCGACGACATGGTCGTCATCCGCGGCGTCAACGTCTTCCCCAGCGCCGTGGAGGAGGTCATCCGCGATGTCGGTGGAATCGCCGAATACCGCGCCGAAGTCCACGCCGAGGGCGCCCTCCGCGAACTCCGTATCGAAATCGAACCCGTTCCCGCTTCCTCCTCCGCCACGGCCCCCGCCGACCTCGCCCGCCGCCTCGAACACGCCTTCCAATCCCGCCTCGCCCTTCGGGTCCCCGTCCGCATCCTCGAACCCGGCACCCTGCCCCGCTTCGAAATGAAGGCCCGCCGCTGGATCCGTACCGCCGAACCCGCCTCAGCCCCCCGGGGCGGATGACGATGCCGAACCTCATGACCCCATGAACCCAACCCCGCTCGCCCTCGCCTTCGCCTTCGCCCTGCTGGCCACCGGTTGCAGCCCCCAAACCGCCCCCGATGCCGACCGCTCCGCGCCCAATCCCACCCCGCCCGAACCACCCCCCGCTGTCCCCACCTGGAACATGACCGACAAAATCGCCCTCACCGAAGAGGAATGGCGTCAGCGCCTCTCCCCCGAACAATTCCACGTCCTGCGAAAGGAAGGGACCGAACGCGCCTTCACCGGGGCCCTCTGGAACGAACACCGCCCCGGCACCTTCCGCTGTGCCGGCTGCGGACTCGAATTGTTCGCCTCCGACACCAAGTACGATTCGGGCACCGGCTGGCCCAGCTTCTCGCAGCCCATCCAGCCCGCCCATGTCGGCGAACGCGTGGACCGCCGCTTCTTCATGACCCGAACCGAAGTCCACTGCGCCCGCTGCGAGGGCCACCTCGGCCATGTCTTCGAGGATGGCCCGCCCCCCACCGGCCTCCGTTATTGCATCAATTCCGCCTCCCTCGCCTTCGAGCCCAAACCCTGATCCTGATCCCTGCCTCCCCACCTTCCCCCTCCACCCCCATCCCCCGCCCGCGCCGGACCGGTCTCATTCCCGTCTCCCGCGTTCCGTTCGCTCGCCCCCGAGAAACTTCTGCGCCACCTGCGGCGGCAGCGCCCGCAAGTCCAGAAAAGTCAGGAAATCGATGGTCTTGAACTCACGGTCGATCGCCGGCGGCCCGCAGATCCGTGCCCCGATCGTCAGGTACGCCGCCAGCAGTTTCGGCACCTTCAGCCCCGACGTTGCCGCCTCCTCCAGCCCGCACGCCACCGCCGGAAGCGGAACCGTCCGCCACTCCGGCGGCGCCAGATGGCGGCTTGCCAACTGCCGGTACATCGCCGCCCCCTCCCGCGGATCCTGCGAGGTCAGCGAACTGCACCCCACCAGGTACCGCGCCCCGTGCTCGTAGGCATAGTCCGCAATGCCCCGCCACAGCAGGCTCAGCACCGAAAGCGTCCGGTGCGCCGCATCCACACAGGCCCGACCCAGCTCGACAATCTCCCCTCGAAACCCCTCGAACGGACCGAAATCGAACTCCTGCTCGCTGTAGTACCCACGGCAGTCCTTCGCGTTCTTCCCCGTCTGCACCCGGTACGTCCCCACCACCGTCCCGCTCCCCATCTCCTCCACCATCAGATGATCGCAGACCTCATCGAACGCATCCGCGTCCAGCCCGGTCTGGTGCGACTCCGCCAACCCCTCCCTCAACTCAAGGTTGAACACCTCGAACCGGAGTCGCTGGGCCCGTCGCACATCCTCCGAAGAGGCCGCCCGACGCAACCGGTAGCTGCGACCCCGCTCCTCCACCGGGCGATCCGCCACCGGAACCGGCCCGTCCCCAACTCTCGCTTCCAAGTTCATTCGATCGCTCGTCCGTAATGCCGCCTGTCTAACCCGCCCCCGCCCCAACTCAAGCGCGAACCACTGACGTTTCAGCAACGCTTTCCCCCGCCGCCAGGGCCGACGCCACCCGGCCCCGCGCCGCCTCGATCAGGTCCCCGTCCCGCGCCAGATCCGCAAACCGCCACGCCGGCATCCCGCTCTGCGCCCGGCCCAGCAGTTCCCCAGGCCCGCGCCACCGCAGATCCGCCTCCGCGATCGCCCACCCGTCCTTATTCCCCTCCAGCACCTTCAACCGTTCCCGCGCCTCCTCCGTGTCCTTGCCCGCCATCAGGATGCAGAACCCCCCGTGCTCCCCGCGCCCGATCCGCCCTCGCAACTGGTGCAACTGGGACAACCCAAAACGTTCGGCGTTCTCGATCACCATCACGGTCGCGTTCGCCACGTCCACCCCCACCTCGATCACCACGGTCGTCAGCAATACCCCGACCCGGCCCTCCCGAAACCCCGTCATCACCCGGTCCTTCTCCTCCGACGCCATCCGCCCATGCAGCACTTCCACCCGGTGCGGCGCCATGGCCCGGACCACCGCATCCCGCTCCTTCAACACGGCCTTGACCTCCCCCGCCTCATCCTCCTCCACCCGCGGCAGCACCACGTACGCCTGCCGGCCCGCCGCCACCTGTTCCCGCACGAATCCCCACACCGCCTCCAACCGGTCCCGCGTCCTCACAAACGTCCGTACCCGCCCCCGTCCCGGCGGCATCCCCTCGATCCGCGAAACATCCAGATCCCCGTACAGGGTCAGCGCCAGGGTCCTCGGTATCGGCGTCGCCGTCATCACCAGCAGGTGCGGATACACCCCCTTCCGCAGCAGCGCCTCCCGCTGCCCCACCCCGAACCGGTGCTGCTCGTCGATGATCGCCAGCCCCAGGCCCTCCGGCGCAAATCCCGACTGCGCCAGCGCGTGCGTCCCCACCACCAGCCCCGGACCCTTCCCTTCCAACGGCACCTTCTCCCCCCCGGTCCACACCCCCACCCGGATCCCCAGCGGCTCAAACCACTCCCGAAACCGCATGGCATGCTGCCGCACCAGGATCTCCGTCGGCGCCATCAATACCGCACTGTACCCGCTCTCGATCGTCATCAGCGCCGCCAGCGCCGCCACCACCGTCTTCCCCGATCCCACATCCCCCTGCAGCAGTCGCCGCATCGGCCGCGGCCCACCCAGTTCCCCACGGATCACCCGCAGCACGTCCTTCTGCCCCGCCGTCAGTTCAAACCCCAGCCGTCCCAGAAACGGCCGGATCCAACGGTTGTCCCCCCCGCAGGCCAGACCCCTGACCCGCGCAAACAGCCGGCGCCGCCGCGTCTGGATCGATACCTGCAAGGCCACCCACTCGTCGTAAGCCAGCCGTCGCCGCGCCCGCTCCGCATCGTCCATCTCCCCCGGGAAATGCAGCGCCCACAACGCCTCCGACCGCGATGGCATTCCCTCAGGCTCCAGCCCCGGATGCGGTTCCCCCACCGTTCCCGCCCACCGTTCCAACGCCCCTCCAACCCGCCCCCGCATCCAACGCTGGGTGAGCCCCTCGGTCAGTGGATAGATCGGCACAATCCGACCCATGTGCCACGATCCCCCACCCCCATCCCCACCCCCATCCCCACCCTCCTCCCCCTCGTCCATCCGCTCCATCTCCGGATGGTCGATCGTCCGTGGCTTCAAATCCACCACCCGCCCGTGCACCAGCCAGACCTCCCCCACCGCATGCTGCCCCTCGAGATACGGCATGTTCCACCATCGACAATGCAACCGCGCCCCGTCCCCCTCCAGAATGACCTCATACACCGACCGGGTCCGCCGCCGGAAATACTTCACCCCGCACCCGATCACCCTCCCGCATACCGTCGCCACCCCCTTCTCCCGAACCTCCCCGATGGCCCGCCAACGGCGTCGGTCCTCGTACCGCCGCGGCGCATGCAACAGCAGATCCCCCACCGTCCGGATCCCCAATCGCTCCAGTCGCACCGCCCGCTCCGCACCCACCCCGTCCAATACCCGGACCGGTGCATCCCAAGGCCGTTCGGCGGTCGTCCCCTCGTCCATCCGCCTCACTCTCGAAAATCCACCGCCCACCCTCCAAGCCGATTCTGCCGCCGGGCTCCGTGCTTCCCATCCTCGTCCATACACCGCAACCTCTTGCATTGCCGATGGACACGACCGCCTTGACCGACCAAGCGGACGCGGCGCGCACCCCCGTGCGACGACGGGAGGCCCTGGTCTTCACCGACATCGTCGGATCCACCCGCCTCCTCTCCGCCCTCGGAGATCTGGAAGGCAACCGGCGCATCCTCGATCATCACCAGCTCGCCTCCCGCGTCCTCCAGCGCGTCGGCGGCGGCGAGATCATCAATACCGGCGGCGATTCCGTCTTCCTCGCCTTTCCCCATCCCCGCCAGGCCCTCCGCTTCGCCCTTCGACTCCAGCACGAACTCCGTGCCTGGCTCGCCGGTCAACCCTCCCACCTCCGCATCTGCGACCGCATCGGCATCCACTACGATGAAGTCGAGGAATCCCGCCGCCCCGACGGCGCCAAAGACCTCACCGGCTTCGGCGTCAGCCTCGCCTTCAGCGTCATGGACCTCGCCGGTCCCGACCAGATCCTCCTCTCCGAAGCCGCCTTTGACCTCGCCCGGTCCGCCCCGGACGAGGGCGAACTGGACGAGTTCGCCCCCCTGAGCTGGCTCAGCCACGGCCACTACCGCCTCAAGGGCCTCGAAGCCCCCGTCCCCATCTTCGAAGTCGGCGAAGAGGAAGGCGCTCCCCTCCAATCCCCGGGCCGCTCCCCCGAGGATCGCGCCGACGACGATATCCTGCTCGGCTGGCGCCCTGCCGTTCGTGAGGAAGTGCCCGGCACCCCGTGGCGGGTCGAGCGATTCCTCGGCAGTTCCCACTTCGGCGAAGTCTGGCTCGCCACCGACGCCTCACGCCAGGCCACCCGTGCCCTCCGCTTCTGCTTCCGCCCCGCCCGCGTCCGCCTCCTCCGCGAGGCCACCCCCCTCTTCGAACGTCTCCGTACCCCCCATTGCCAGCATCCCGGCATCGCCCGCCTCCTCAGCTTCCAGTTCGATCACGCCCCCCACCACCTCGAAACCGAATACGCCCGCGGCCAATCCCTCTGGGAACATTATCACGGCCCCCAACCCACCCCCTGGCGCACCCCCGAGGATCCCCTCGAAATCATGGCCCAGGCCGCCGAGGCCCTCGATTCCGCCCACCGCGCCGGTGTCGTCCATGGCAACCTCAAACCCCAGGTGGTCATGGTCGAATACCCCCCCGACCCCGCCGCCCCACCCGCCGTCAAGATCACCGACTTCGGCACCGGCGCCCTCGTCGCCGCCGAACTCGCCGCCGAACTCGCCGCCGAATTCGCCGCCGAACTCTCCCCCGATCCCACCGCCACCGCCACCGCCACCGGCGCCCCCCTCTGCTGGGCCCCCGAACTGTTTCGCGGCACCCCCCCTTCCCCCGCCTCCGACATCTATGCCCTCGGCGTCCTGCTCTATCAGGTCCTCGTCGGTGACCTCACCCAGCCCGTCACCATCGATGTCGCCCGCCGCATCCGCGATCCCCTCCTCCTCGACGACCTCCTCGCCTGCCTCGCCACCGATCCCCACGCCCGCCTCCGCTCCGCCGGCGATCTCGCCGTCCGCCTCCGCCGACTCCCCGAACGCCGCCGCGAACTCGCCCGCCGCGAACGCCGCGCCTACTGGCAGGGCGTCGCCCGCACCGCCGCCGTCGCCGCCATCATCGTCGGCCTCATGGGCTGGCTCGCCTGGAGCGCCATGGAAAAACAATCCCTCGCCACCTCCGCCCAGCGGGTCGCCGAGGAAACCGCCGTCCGACTCCAGGTCGCCAACGGCGTCCGTCTCATGGAAAACGGCGACCTCGCCGGCTCCCTCGAGCAGTTCATCCTCGCCCTCCGCCAGGAATCCGGCGGCCCCGCCCGCGAACAAGTCCATCGCCGCCGCATCGCCGCCGTCCTCCGTAGCATGCCCCGCCAAACCCAGGAGTGGCGCATGGGCGAACAGGCCCTCCTCCTCGCCATCGATCCCTCCGGAGAATGGATCGCCGGAGGCACCGAGGACGGTGCGGTCCAGGTCTGGCGCATCGATGACGGCCTCGCCGCCGGCCCCACCCGGCGCCTCGATCCGCCCCTTAACACCATCGGCTTCACCCCCGACGGCCGTGAGTTCTTCGCCCATCCCTACGGGAAGCCGCTCCATGTCTGGCCCTGGAACAACGAAGGCGGCCTCCCCGATTCCAATCTCGCCTCCCCCGACGCCCTGGCCGTCGCCGCCAGTCCCGATGGCCGCTGGTACGCCACCGCGGGACGGGATGCGCCCATCCACCTCATCCAACGCCTCGACCCCCACGCCCAACCCGTCCTCCTCCCGTCCCACCCGCCCATTCAACATCTCGCCTTCAGCCGCAGCAGCCGCTTCCTCGCCGCCGCCATCGATTCCACCCCCGATCACCCCGCCCTCCTCCAGGTCTGGGATGTCCCCAACGCCCGCCTCCTCGCCCAGGCCCCCCCTCCCCAATCCCCCGTCCGTTTCCTCGAATTCGACCCCCGCGATGCCCTCCTCCTCGTCGCCAGCCTTCGGGAGGTCCATCTCCTCGCCCTCCCCTCCCTCGAACCCATCGGCCCCCCCAGGCGCCATGACGATGTGGTCATGTGGGCCGGCTTCGCCCAGCACGGCTCCCTCTTCATCTCCACCTCCGCCGGACGCGATTCCCGCGTCCAGGTCGGCGATACCCATGGCGCCGCCGGCCTCCCCGTCGTCCTCCCCCACCCCCACTCGGTCACCGGTGGCGACCTCTCCCCAGACGGTCGCTACGTCCTCACCGGCTGCTTCGACCGCCACCTCCGACTCTGGGACCCCGCCCGGGTCGCCCTCATCGCCGAACCCGTCCGTCATCCCGCCTGGCGCAATCACAACCACTTCCAAATCCGCTTCCTCCCCGATGGCCGACGCGCTGTCACTGTCGTGGACGATGCCGTCCGCGTCTTTGACTTCGCCTCCCACGCCGGCCCCATCCCTCCCCTCGAACTCGAGGAACCGCTCTCCACCTGGGCCGTCTCCACCGATGGACTCCGCCTCGCCGGAGCCGGCCCCTCCGGCCTCGCCGCCATCTGGGATGCCGTGACCGGCGCCCGGATTTCCCCACGCCTTCACCATCCCGGGCCCGTCCGCCAGCTCCTCTTCGATGCCTCCGGCTCCCGCCTCGTCGCCATCGAGGCCCCTTCCGAAAACGCCTCGCTTCCCCACAGGCGCATCTGGATCACCGACCTCTCCCGCTCCGATCCCCGCCCCCGCCTCCTCGGCGAACTGCCCCGCCCCGTTCGAGCCCTCCTCGCCAGCCAGCGCGACCTCCATGTCCTCGGCGAAGAAGGCGACTGGTGGATCTGGCGCCTCGACGACCCCGGCCATCAACCCATCCGCCGCCACCTCCATACCCCCGTTCACGGCGCCGAACTCTCCCCAAACCATTCCCTCCTCGCCACCTTCTGGAACGAAGGCGACCTGCGCAGCGAAGTCTCCCTCTGGCACATCGATTCCGGCCTCTCCTCCACCCCCATCCTCGAACCCGGCCATCGCGTCCGCCGCATCGCCTTCCATTCCGACGGGACCCGCCTCCTCACCGCCTGCACCGACGCCCTCCTCGAACCCCGCCCCACCGTCGCCTGGGACGTCACCACCGGCCGCCGCCTCGAACCCCACCTCTGGCACGAAGACGGTGTCCTCGCCGTCGCCTGCCACCCCTCCGAGGCCTACGTCGTCACCGGTGGCGAGGATTGCCTCGTCCGCCTCTGGGACCCCGATAACCCGCCCCTCCGCCGCGCCGAACAACGCATGGGCTACCAGGTCCTCGATGTCACCTTCGACGATTCCGGCCACCTCTTCGCCGCCACCAGCGCCGATGGCTCCGCCCGCGTCTGGGAAACCCACTCCGGTCAGCCTATCACCCCCATCCTCCGCCACCCGGCCATCGTCTGGCGCGCCTGGTTCGTCGCCGGCGGTCGCCGGCTCCTCACCCATTGCAACGACGGCAAGGCCTACCTCTGGGACCTCACCCCCGTCGAGGCCGCCGTCCCCGATCTCCTCCAACTCGCCCATGCCCTCCAGGGCGATACCGACACCTCTCCCACCTCACCCGCAGGCCCGCGCACCGATCGCACCCACCGCTGGAGCCCCATCCTCGAAGTCTCCCCCGGCGCAGTCGCCTCCTGGCACCGCCGCGAAGCCGAAAGCTGCGCCCGAATCGGTCGCCACGACCTCGCCCTCCGCCACCTGGACCTCGCCCTCCGTGCCCTCCCCGACCACTGGGCCCTCCACTGGCATCGCGCCCTCCTCCTCCAGCAGCTCGACCTCCCCTCCGAGGCCTCCCTCGCCCTCGCCGAAGTCCTCCGCCTCGACCCCGACTGCCTCGCCGCCCATCAACGCCGCGACCAGCTCCTCTCCGCGGCCCGACCCCCGGGCGATCCCGGCAGTTCCGGCTCCGCTTCCCAGCTTTCCCGTTGACCCTCCCAAGCCCCTGTCGCCACCGTCCCCCTCTCCACCCAACCTCATACCCGAACATGAATCCCGAAAACCCAAACCCCACCCCGCCCGCCGGCTCCCCGCGCCCCCCCATCACCACCCAGACCTATTCCGCCGTTCCGGCCCTCGCCGCCGCCGTCGCCCCCCGCGCCGCCACCACCCTCCCCCCCACCAGCACCTACAACGCTCCCCCCTGGACCTGGGCCATCACCCGCCCCTCCAGTCCCGAACACCTCGTCCCCCTCGCCGCCCTCGCCGTCATCCTCGCCTCCCTCGTCGCCATCGCCGGCATCTTCGTCTCCGTCGCCATCCTCGTCATCAAGGCCCTCGCCAGCTAACCCCCTCCCCTCCGGCCGTCCCACCCCCGTCCCACGCCCGCCGGTCGCCTCCCCGGCCACCCGACGCCCATGCGCGCCGTCATCCTGCGCAATCACCTGGCACCCGGGGACAACATCGTCCTCACCGCCGCCCTCCGCGATTTTCAACGGCTCTACCCGGGCGAGTTCGCCTTCGATGTCCGCTGCCCCTGCCCCGACATCTGGCTCAACAATCCCCACCTCACCGCCCTCACCGACCAGGATCCCTCCGTCGAGTCCCTCGACCTCCAATGCCCCCTCATCCAGTGGAGCAACCGCCGCCCCTGCCATTTCCTGGAGGGCTTCGGCAATTACATGGGCTTCGTCCTCGACCGCGAATTCCAGCTCACCGAGTTCCGCGGCGACATCCACCTCACCCCCTTCGAACAAGCCCGCCCCTCCCGCGTCGCCCACCTCCTCGGCGCCGACCTCCCCTTCTGGCTCGTCGCCGCCGGCGGCAAATTCGACATCACCGCCAAATGGTGGTCCTACCGCCGCTATCAACAGGTCATCGATCACTTCCAGGACCGCATCCTCTTCGTCCAGGCCGGTGAACTCGGCAATTATCATCCCCCGCTCCGCGGCGTCCTCGACCTCCGCGGCACCACCACCCTCCGCGAACTCATCCTCCTCATGCGCCATGCCGAGGGCGTCCTCTGCGGCATCACCTCCCTCATGCACCTCGCCGCCGCCGTCCCCACCCGCCCCGACCGCCCCACCCTCCGACCCTGCGTCGTCGTCGCCGGCGCCCGCGAACCCCTCCATTGGGAAGCCTATCCCGGTCACCAGTTCCTCCATACCATCGGCTCCCTCCCCTGCTGCGCCGAAGGCGCCTGCTGGCGATCCCGCACCCTCCCCCTTCACGATGACGACGAGAACGATGCCCCCGAACGCCTCTGCCTCGATGTCCACGGCGACCTCCCCCGCTGCATGCACCTGATCTCCGCCCACGACGTCATCCGCGCCATCGAACGCTATCTCGAAGGCGGCGCCGCCCGCTGCCTCACCCCGCCCCAGGCCAGCCTCGCCCGACCCCACCTCCGCTCCGAAGTCCCCGCCCCCTATGCCTGAAGGTCTCGTCACCCTCGATTCCCCGCACCACGATCCCTTCCGACCCTGGCTCTCCGTCGCCATGGTCACCTACGGCGATCATCTCCCCCTCGCCCAACGCTGCCTCGATTCCCTCTGGACCACCCTCCCCCCGCACCACGCCGAGGTCCTCGTCGGTGCCAACGCCCCGGGCGCCGACACCCGCGAATGGCTCCTCGATCAAACCCGGCGCGGTCGCATCCATCGCCTCCTCCTCTCCGAATCCAATCTCTTCAAGTGCCCCATGATGCGGCACCTCCTCGATGCCGCCCGCGGCGACTACCTGTGGTCCTTCGATGACGACTCCCATGTCCTCGACCCCGGCGTCGCCGACCGCTGGCTCGCCCAGGTCCAGGCCGGCTCCCCCAAGGTCGTCGGCTGGGGCGGAACCTGTGTCATCCGCCATCCCGAAGGCTTCCCCACCCTCGACGACGCCCGCCGCTGGGTCACCCAGGCCCCCTGGTTCCGCGGCCTCGAACCCCCGGGTACCCCCGGCAACGAGGATTGGTGGTTCCTCTCCGGGGGCTGCACCTGGTTCCGAACCTCCGCCCTCCGTGCCCTCGACTGGCCCGACCCAAGACTCCTCCATGCCTCCGAAGACGTTCTCCTCGGCGAAGCCGTCCGCCAGCAAGGCTGGCACCTCGCCAACGTCACCAACCTCGGCGTCCTCATCAGCGACGCCCCCCGTCGAGGCCCCGCCGCCACCGGCATCCCCCGCTGGATGATCGCTGGATGATCGCCCGATAAAGCACTTCCCCGATTCTCCCTGGGGATTCGGGCGCGCGACATCCGACCCGGCCGTAGGGTGTCCCGGCTTCAGCCAGTTAATATGCCCGGCATCTTATTGTTCACTCATCCTGGCACGGTAGATTACCTGCCCGGCATTTTATGATTGGATTGTCCGGAAACGCCCTTCCCTGGCGTGGGATTTCGATTGGGCTGCGGCGTCCACCCCTACCGTTCGGTGTCCCGGCTTCAGCCGGTCAGTCATCTTCTGCCGGGTATCTTGTTTTTCTCCATTGCTTGACCGAGTGGGCTGCGGCGTCCACCCCAACCGTTCGGTGTCCCGGCTTCAGCCGGTCAGTCATCTTCTGCCGGGTATCTTATTTTTCTCCATTGCTTGACCGAGTGGGCTGCGGCGTCCACCTCAACCGTTCGGTGTCCCGGCTTCAGCCGGTCAGTCATCTTCTGCCGGGTACCTTATTCTCCATTGCTCCCCAACTGTTCGGTGCCCCGGCTTCAGCCGGTCAGCCTCCCCTGCCGAATCGAATGGACGTCCGCCCACGCTTGGTCAACTTTCCGCCCCACCATGACGAGGATTCACAGCCCTTCTCGTACGTCCCGGCCCGCCACTCCATCCCTCCTGGCACCCGCGGCACTCGCGGCCCTCGCGCTTGCCCTTGGCCCCAACCCCTCCCTCGCCGACGCCCATGGCAACTGGCCCAACTGGCGCGGCCCCTCCCTCAACGGCAAAGCCCCCGACGGCCAGTACCCGGTCCGCTGGACCGCCAACGCCGCCGCCTGGAAGGTGCCCATGCCCGGCAAGGGCTCCTCCAGTCCCATCGTCTGGAATGGCCGCGCCTACGTGACCACCCCGGCGCAAGGTCAGGATACCGTCATGGCCCTCGACCTCGCCTCCGGTAACGTCCTTTGGTCCACCCATCTCGGCCCCGAAACCCCGCCCAAACACCGTACCCTCGGCTCAAGCTGCAATTCCTCCCCCGTCACCGACGGCACAGGCATCTTCGTGTACTTCAAGAGCGGCCACTTCGCCGCCCTCGAACCCGACGGCACCGTCCGCTGGAAACACAACCTCACCGAACGTTTCGGACCCGAACGCCTCTTCTGGGATCAGGGCAGCTCCCCCGTTGTCACCGATCGTCACGTCGTCCTCACCCGCATGCACCAGGGCGACTCCTGGATCGCCGGCTTCGACAAGGCCACCGGGGAACTCCTCTGGCAGGTGGCCCGCGATTACCGCGTCCCACCCGAAAACGACAACGGCTACACCACCCCCATCCACTTCGAAAACGCCGGCCGCCCCGCCTTCCTCGTCTGGGGCGCCGATCACCTCACGGCCCACGATGCCTCCGACGGCCGACTCCTCTGGTCCGCCGGCGGGTTCAATCCCAATCGCACCGGCTACTGGCCCGCCATCGCGTCCCCCGTCCTCCACGGCCAGATCGCCGTCGTCCCCGTCGGTCGCGACGATCGCCCAGGTCAGGCCAGCCTCCACGGCATCCGCCTCGGTGGCTCCGGAGATGTCACCGACACCCACCGCGCCTGGATCCGTGACGATATCGGCACCTTCGTTTCCACCCCGGCCGAAGACGCCGGACGCATCTACCTCCTCCGCTATCGCGGTGAAATCGTCTGCCTCGACCCCGCCACCGGCCGTTCCCACTGGAGCGAATCCCTCCCCCGCCACGCCGCCCCCTACTACGCCTCCCCCGTCCTCGCCAACGGCCATCTCTATGCCGCCCGGGAAGACGGCACCGTCTTCGTCGCCAGGATTCGCGACGGCTTCGAACTGATCTCCGAAAACCCGATGGGCGAACGCATCGTCGCCACACCCGTCCTCGCAGCCAACCGCCTCCTCCTCCGCGGCGATTCCAATCTCTACTGCATCGCCACCCGCTGATCCGGGGTCAGCCGATCCCCCAACCTTTCCCGGCCCGGCGCGCTCTCCACGCGCGCCGGGCCGGACGTGGGTGTGCGGCGGAAGGCGCAATTGAAATCGCTTCGACTCCCCAGCTATTTCCGTCAGGTTTTTCGCACGCACTCATGAAGGTCCCGCACTTCTTCCGGTGGTTGTGCCTCGGCAGCCTGATCCTCAGCGTCTGCCCACCCGCCCTCTCCGCCTCGTCGCCCATCGACTTCAATCGCGACATCCGGCCCATCCTCTCGGACAACTGCTTCGCCTGCCACGGACCCGACGAGAAGGAACGCAAGGGCCGGCTCCGCCTCGATCTCCGCGAAGACGCCCTGCGCCCGGGGCGCTCCCGCGAACTCCCCATCGTCCCCGGCCAACCCGACGCCAGTGAGGTCATGCTTCGCGTCCGCGCCCCGAATCCGAACGACATCATGCCCCCGCCGGAGTCCGGGAAATCCCTCTCCCCGGACCAGATCGCCCTCCTGGAACGTTGGATCTCCGAAGGCGCGGAATACCTCGAACACTGGGCCTTCGTCCCGCCCAAACGCCCCCCGGTGCCCCCAATCCCTCCCTCCCAGGGTGCCATCTCCCAGGATGCCGCCCCCAACCCCATCGACGCCTTCCTCGCCGCCCGCCGCCATCGCGAAGACCTCACCCCCGCCCCCGAAGCCGACCGGCCAACCCTCATCCGCCGCGCCACCCTCACCCTCACCGGCCTGCCTCCCACCCCCGAGGAAATAGACGCCTTCCTCGCCGACGATTCCCCCAAGGCCTACGAACGCCTCGTCGATCGCCTCCTCGACTCCCCTCGCTTCGGCGAACGCATGGCCGTGGACTGGCTGGATGCCGCCCGCTACGCCGATACCCACGGCTATCACCTGGATTCCGGCCGCGATATGACCGCCTGGCGCGACTGGGTCATCCGTGCCTTCAATGACAATCTCCCCTTCGACCAGTTCACCGTCGAGCAGCTCGCCGGGGACCTCCTTCCCAACGCCACCCGCAGCCAGAAGATCGCCAGCGGCTTCAACCGCAATCACATGATCAATTATGAGGGCGGCGCCATCCCCGAGGAGTATCACTACACCTACCTCGTGGACCGCGTGAACACCACCTCGACCGTCTGGCTCGGCCTCACCATGGCCTGCGCCCAATGCCACGATCACAAGTACGATCCCCTCTCCGAAAAGGAGTTCTACCGCTTCTACGCCTTCTTCGACAACGTCCCCGAACGCGGCCTCGACGGCAATCGCGGGAACGCCGCCCCGCTCCTCAAACTGCCCACCCCGGAACAGGAGGCCGAACTCGCTCGCCTCAACCACTCCCTCGACGAAGCCCAGCAGCGCCTCAACAACGCCCTCCCCGCCATCGATGCCGCCCAGCTCGACTGGGAACGCCAGCTCCAGTCCGCCCAGCCACCCGCCGCGTGGGTCACCGTGCTCCCCACCTCCCTCTCCGCCGCCGGTGGCGCCTCCTTCCAGGCCCTCGACGATCAGTCCTTCCGTGTCACCGGACCCAACCCCGACCGCGATACCTATTCCCTCACCTTCTCCAATCCCCTGCCCGCCCTCACCGCCGTTCGCGTCGAGGCTCTGACCGATCGTTCCCTCCCCCAACGCGGCCCCGGCCGCTCCGCCAATGGCAACTTCGTCCTGACCGCTGCCCGTCTGGACGCCGACGGCAGTCCCCTCCCCTGGAAACGGGCCTCCGCCTCCCACAGCCAGAACGGATACCCCGTTGATGCCGCCCTCGACGGACGTTCCAACACCGGCTGGGCCGTGGACGGCGCCATCGGCAGGTCGAACAGCGCGGTCCTGGAACTCGCCGCCCCCGCCGCCCCCGCCGCTCCGCTCACCCTCACTCTCGACTTCCAATCAGGCTTCGGTCAGCACGCCATCGGCCGCCTGCGCCTGGCGGTCACCGGCTCCGCCGACCCTCACGCAGCCTCCGATCTGCCGGATGATCTCCGCCTCGCCCTCGCCAAACCCACCGGCGATCGCACCGACGACGAACGCGCCCGCATCCGCCGCCACTACCGGGAACAGATCTCCGACGACCATCGCCGCCTCGCCGATGCCGTCGCCGCCAGCCGTCGTGCCCGCGACGAGTTCGATGCCAAAATCCCCACCACCATGATCATGGCCGAACGGGATGAACCCCGTGAGACCTTCATGCGACTCCGCGGCGAATACGATAAACTCGGCGAAAAGGTCACCCCCGGCACCCCCGCCGCCCTCCCACCCCTGCCCCCGGATCAACCCCCCAACCGCCTTACCCTGGCCCGCTGGCTGGTCGATCCCAAACACCCCCTCACCGCCCGCGTCACCGTCAACCGGTTCTGGCAGTCCGTCTTCGGCACCGGCCTCGTCACCACTCCCGAGGACTTCGGTTCCCAGGGCGCCTGGCCCACCCACCCGGAACTCCTCGACTGGCTGGCGCGCGAGTTCATCGAAACCGGCTGGAACATGAAACACCTTCACCGCCTCATGCTCACCAGCACCGCGTACCGTCAATCCTCCCGCATCACCCCCGAACTCCATCAGCGCGACCCCGACAACCTCCTCCTCGCCCGTGGTCCCCGCTTCCGCCTCCAGGCCGAGTTCATCCGCGATCAGGCCCTCGCCATCAGCGGCCTCCTCAATCCCGTCATCGGCGGGCACTCGGTCTCCCCCTACCAGCCCGAGGGTCTTTGGGAGGAACTCTCCATGCGCGAAGACTCGAAAAACTTCTCCGCCCAGTTCTTCGTTCAAAGCACCGGCGAAGACCTCTACCGCCGCTCCATGTACACCTTCTGGAAGCGCAGCTCGCCCCCGCCCCAGATGACCACCTTCGACGCCCCCGACCGCGAGACCTGCACCGTGCGCCGCCCGCGCACCAACACGCCTCTCCAGGCCCTCATCCTCCTCAACGACCCCACCTACATCGAGGCCTCCCGCAAACTCGCCGAACGCCTCCTCGCCCGCCCGGGCTCCGATGCCGAGCGCGTCGCCCACGCCTTCCGCCTCGCCACCGCACGCCTGCCCAGCCCGTCGGAACAGGCCATCCTTCTCCGCATCCTCGATGAGCAGCGCGCTCACTACCGCGCCCACCCCAGGGCCGCCGAGGATCTCCTCTCCAATGGCGAGGCGCCCCGCGACCTTACCCTCGATTCCGCCGAACTGGCCGCCTGGACCATGCTCTCCAGCGCCATCCTCAATCTCGACGAAACTGTCACCAAAGGTTGATCGCCATGCAGCCCGCTTCCGAGTTCGACAAGTTCATCACCCGCCGCCACTTCTTCCGGCGCTCCACCCTCGGCCTCGGCACCGCCGCCCTCGCCTCCCTCCTCAACGAACGCCTGTTCGCCGCCGACGCCGACCCCCGCCTCCGAAGCCTCGGCACCCTCCCGTCCCTCCACTTCGCCCCCAAGGCCAGGAGGGTCATCTTCCTCTTCATGTCGGGCGGTCCCTCCCACATCGACCTCTTCGACCACAAACCCCGGCTCCGTGACTACCACGGCCAGGAACTCCCCGGCTCCATCCGCATGGGACAGCGCATCACCGGCATGACCTCCGGGCAGTCGTCCTTCCCCTGCGTCGCCCCGATGTTCGATTTCCAGCGCCACGGCAAGGCCGGCATCTGGATGAGCGAACTCCTCCCCCATATCGGCTCCATCGCCGACCGCATCTGCCTCATCAAGTCGATGCACACCGAGGCCATCAACCATGACCCGGCCTTCACCTACATCCAGACCGGTCATCAACAGCCCGGTCGCCCCAGCCTCGGCGCCTGGCTCAGCTACGGCATCGGCAGCGAAAACCGCGACCTCCCGGCCTTCGTTGTCATGATCTCCCAGGGCAGCGGCAACAAAACCGACCAGCCCCTCGTCTCCCGCATGTGGGGCCCCGGCTTCCTCCCCAGCGAACACCAGGGCGTCCGCTTCCGCTCCGGCTCCGGCGATCCCGTCCTCTACCTCTCCGATCCTCCCGGCATCGCCCGCTCCAACCGCCGCCAGATGCTCGACGGCGTCCGTGACCTCAACCACCTCGCCGCCCGCGAATTCGGCGATCCCGAAATCCACACCCGCATCGCCCAGTACGAGATGGCCTACCAGATGCAGATGTCCGTCCCCGATCTCACCGACATCGCCCAGGAACCCGCCTCCATCCGCGAGATGTACGGCATTCGGGACAACCCCACCGACGGCGGCTTCGCCCGCAACTGCCTCCTCGCCCGTCGCATGATCGAACGCGGCACCCGCTTCGTGCAGCTCATGCACCGCGGCTGGGACCAGCACAGCGACCTCCCCCGCCAGATCCGTGGCCAGTGCAGCGACGTCGATCAACCCTCCGCCGCCCTCGTCAAGGACCTCGCCCAACGCGGGCTCCTCGACGATACGCTCGTCATCTGGGGCGGCGAATTCGGCCGTACCGTGTACAGCCAGGGCCAGCTCACCCAGACCAACCACGGGCGCGATCATCACGGACGCTGCTTCTCCCTCTGGATGGCCGGCGGCGGCATCAAACCCGGTACCGTGTTCGGCGAAACCGACGACTACTGCTACAACATCGTCGAGAATCCCGTCCACATTCACGACTTCAACGCCACCATCCTCCACTGCCTCGGTATCGACCACACCCGCCTGACCTACCGCTTCCAAGGCCGCGATTTCCGCCTCACCGACGTCCATGGCGAACTGGTCAAGGGTATCCTCGCCTGAGAATCCATCTCGCGGCCCCGTAGCCGCGGTAGCCGCGTCCGTCAGGTCGCGAAGCGTTGAAGGCTCCTCTCCCCCGAAACGCCGCGCCTGAATTCAGTACATCCCCGGCAGAAACCGACGCACCCGCGCCGCGTACTCCCCGTACTCCGGAAATGCCTCCCGCAGGCGCCGCTCCTCCTCCCGCGCCTTGCGGTCCAGAAAGACGCCCAATCCCATCACCACCCCCAGCGCCCAGCCGCTCTGCCAGAGCAATCCCCAGCCCGCTCCCGCCACCATCAGACTCACGTACAACGGATGCCTCACCCATCCGTACACCCCGCGCGTGACCAGCTCCGATCCGGGACGCGGCCCCGGAAACGGCGTGCGATTCCTCCCCAGCACGACCACCCCGGCGATGCCAATCCACCCGCCCGCCCCAAACAGCAGCCCACCCAAAATCACCCCCGCCATCGAATGCCAGGCCCCGGCCCCCGCCGGCCCCGCCACGACCAATCCCGTCAGCAGCACGCTCTGCACCCCCACCCATACCCATCCGCCTCCCCTCCCCGGCCCTGTCCCCCGGTCGCTCATTCCCGTCACCCTTCCAATCCCAGCGATTTCGCCTGGGCCCCGTGACGCCGGCGCAGGCTTCCACACACCTGTCCGCACAATTCGAAGATTTCCGGCTCGGCAATCCGATAGTACGCGTTGAGCCCTTCCTTCCGTCGCTCAACCAGCCCCGCCTCCGTCAACGTCCGCATATGCCGCGAAACGTTGGCCTGCGTCGCCCCGACCGCCTCCACCAGCTCCGTCACATTCCGCTCGCCCTCCTCCAGCGCGATCAATAACCGTAACCGCATGGGCTCCCCAAGCACCCGGAACCGCGCCGCAATCAGCTCCAGGGCCGCCTCCGTCAGGTGCCGCCGCGCCATGCACCCCCCTTTCCCCATTGACATTCACTATATGATTCAATAGTCATACAGATGTTGCCGGGACGCTGCCGGATCGGCCCCGAAATTGCAACCCAGTCCTTTCCACCCCGATGAAACTCGAACACGCCATTCGCATCCTCGCCGGAACGTTCGTCCTCCTCTCCGTCGCCCTCGCCCATTGGGTCCACCACGCCTGGCTCCTCCTCGCCGTCTTCGTGGGCCTCAATCTCATCCAGTCCGCCCTCACCGGCTTCTGCCCCGCCGAATCCATCCTGCGGCGCCTCGGCGTCGGAAAAGACCAGAAATCATGCTGCAACTAACCGGCCGCCCCTTCCCGTTCGCCATCCTGACCGCCGCTGCCGCGGTCTTGGTCGCGACCACCGGCTGCACCCCCCCCGATGCCTCGTCAGCCCGCACCCCGTTGCCTGTCGTCGAAGTCTCGATCCATGCCGCCCACGCCGGTGTCCACCCGGCCATCGAGGAGATCGTCGGCACCGTTCGCTCCCGCCGCCGCGCCGCCCTCGAAGCCAAGGTCAGCGGACGCATCTCCCAGGTCTTCGCCGCACCCGGCCAGTCGGTCGCCGCAGGACAACTCCTGGTCGTGCTCGATGCCGATGACATCGCCGCCCGCGTCCGCCAGTCCCGTGCCGTCCTCGAACAGACCGAACGCGATCTGGCCCGCGTGCGCACCCTGCTCGGCGAAGGCGCCGTCACCCAGGCCGAGTTCGATGCCACCGAAGCCCGCTTCCGTGTGGCCCAGGCAGCCGTCTCCGAGTCCGAAACCCTCCTGGGCTACGCCCAGGTGACCGCTCCCTTCGCCGGGATCGTGACCCGCAAACACGCCGAGGTCGGCGATATGGCCTCCCCGGGACGTCCCCTCCTGGAACTCGAAGACCCCGATGCCCTGCGCTTCGAGGCCGATGTCCCCGTCACCCTCCTCGACCGCCTGACCCTCGGCGATCGCCTCAGTCTCCGCATCGTCTCCCTCGACGCCCCGGTCGAAGGGGTGGTCGGCGAGATCGAACCCTCCGCCGATGCCGCCAGCGGCACCTTCCGCGTCCGCATCGACCTTCCGCCCCGCACCCCCGCCCGGGCCGGGCTGTTCGGCAGGCTCGCCGTGCCGGTCGGTGAGTCGAACCTCCTCACCATTCCGCAATCCGCCCTCGCCACCCGTGGACAATTGGAACTGGTCCACGTGGTCGCCGGAGATCATGCCCGGCTCCGTCTCGTCCGCACCGGCAGGCGCCTTGGCCCCGATGTCGAAATCCTGGCAGGTCTCGAACCCGGCGAATCCGTGGTCGTCGACCGCCCGGGCCCGCTTGCCGACGGTCAGCCTGTCCGCGTGCGCTGATCCCAACCGGCCCCCCAACCCGCCGTCCTTCCGTGTCCCAATCGCCTTCCCCCATGCCCCCCTCGGATGCCCCGGCCCAGGGCCTTGCCGGACGCGTGGCCGCCGCCTTCATCGACTCCAAGCTCACCCCGCTGATCGTCCTGGCCGCGGTCCTCCTCGGCGCCTTTGCCGTGGTGATGCTTCCTCGCGAGGAGGAGCCCCAGATCAAGGTGCCCATGGTCGATGTCATGGTCGCCATGCCCGGCTTCTCCGCCCGCGAGGTCGCCGAACGCGCCACCCGCCCGATGGAGAAACTCCTCTGGGAAATCCCCGGCGTCGAGTACCTCTACTCCACCTCCCGCGAAGGCGAATCCCTCGTCATCGTCCGCTTCCGCGTCGGCGAGGACCTCGAGGAAAGCCTGGTCAAACTCAACCAGAAGCTCGCCTCCAACTTCGACCGCATCCCCCACGGCGTCACCACGCCCCTGGTCAAACCGCGCTCCATCGACGATGTCCCCATCCTCGCCCTCACCTTCCACAGCGCCCGCTACGATCACCTCACCCTCCGCCGCCTCGCCGCCCAGGTGGACGACGCCGTCAAACAGGTCCCCCTGGTCGCCGAAACCCAGCTCATCGGCGGCTCCCGCCGCCAGCTTCGCGTCCTCCTCGATCCCGCCCGCCTCGCCGCCCGCCAGCTCAGCCCCGTCGGACTCATCCCCATGCTGGAACAGGCCAACCGCCAGTTCCATTCCGGCGGACTCACCAGCGCCAATCGCGAGTTCCTCGTCGAAACCGGCGCCTTCCTCCAATCGGCCGCCGACGTCGGCGCCGTGGTGGTCGGCGTGTTCAACGGCCGCCCCGTGTACCTCCGTGAAGTGGCCGACATCGTCGATGGCGCCGAAGAACCCTCGAACTACGTCTTCTTCGGCCCCGGCGCCGCCCACCCTTCCCGCTCGTCCCCCAACCTCGCCGCCGAGGAACCCGCCGTCACCCTCACCGTCGCCAAACGTCCCGGCGCCAATGCCATCTCCGTCGCCAGGGACGTCCTTCGCAAAGTCGATTCCCTCCGCGGCACCGAAATCCCCGCCGACGTCACCGTCTCCGTCACCCGCCACTACGGCGCCACCGCCGCCGAGAAATCGAACGAACTGCTCCTCCACATGGCCATCGCCGTGGTCAGCGTTTCGCTCCTCATCTGGCTCGTCCTCGGCTGGCGCGAATCCGGCATCGTCGCCGTCGCCATCCCCGCCACCCTCGCCCTCACCCTCCTCGTCTTCTACCTCTACGGATTCACCCTCAACCGCATCACCCTCTTCGCCCTCATCTTCAGCATCGGCATCCTCGTCGATGACGCCATCGTCGTGGTCGAAAACATCGTCCGCCACTTCCATCTCCCGGCCAATCGCGGGCGCCCCTGGACCGCCATCGCCGTCGAAGCCGTCGGCGAAGTCGGCAACCCCACCATTCTCGCCACCTTCGCCGTCATCTTCGCCGTGCTCCCCATGGCCTTCGTCGGCGGGCTCATGGGACCCTACATGCGCCCCATTCCAATCGGGGCCAGCGCCGCGATGTTCTGGTCCCTCCTCATCGCCTTCATCGTCACCCCGTGGGCCTCCATCCGCATGCTCCGCTGGCTCGGTGGCGAGGCCCGGCTCCTCCGCCACGCCGACCGCCATCCCGCTCCCGCCTCCCCCAATGCCGCAACGCCCACCACCCGTTCCGAGGCGTCACCCGGCGGCCCGGACGTCGGTCCGCCCGCCATCGACACCTCCGCCTACCAGGGCGACTTCCTGACCCGCCTCTATTGCCGCGTGATGGTGCCCATGATCCGTCGCCCCCGCTGGCGCTGGCTCTTCCTCGCCGCCAATGCCCTCCTGCTCCTCGGTGCCATGGCCACCGTCGTGCTCGGCTGGGTGAAGGTCAAAATGCTCCCCTTCGACAACAAGTCGGAGTTCCAGGTCATTCTCAACATGCCCGAGGGCACCGCCCTCGAACGGACCGCCCAGGCCGCCCGCGAAATCGCCGCCGCCCTCCGCGATGAACCCGAGGTCACCGATTACCAGATCTACGTCGGCACCGCCGCCCCCTTCAATTTCAACGGCCTCGTCCGCCATTACTTCCTCCGCCGCGGCGCCCACGTCGCCGATCTCCAGGTCAATCTCCTCCCCAAACACCAGCGCCGCGCCCAAAGCCACGACATCGCCAAACGCATCCGCCCCGCCGTCGCCGCCATCGCCGAACGCCACGGCGCCCGCGTCGCCGTCGCCGAAGTCCCGCCCGGCCCCCCCGTCCTCCAAACCCTGGTCGCCGAGATCTACGGTCCCACCGAGGAAACCCGCCTCGCCCTCGCCCGCGAAGTCCGACGCATCTTCTCCGAAACCGAAGGCGTCGTGGACGTGGACTGGTACGTCGAAGCCGACCAGCCCAAAGCCCGGTTCGTCATCGACAAGGAGAAGGCCGCCCTCGCCGGCATCAGCGCCGAGTCCATCTCCCGCACCCTGCGCCTGGCCGTCCAGGGCGTGTCCGTCGATCTCCTCCACCTCCCCGGCGAAAAAGAGGACGTCGAGATCGTCCTCCAGCTCCCAAGGGACGCCCGCTCCCGACCCGGGCAACTCCTCGCCCTCCGCGTCCGCTCCGGCGATGCCAACGCCCTCCCCGAACCCGGCTCCCCCAACACGCCTCCGCTGGTCCCCCTCCGCGAACTCGTCACCCTCGAATACACCACCGCGGACAAAAGCATCCACCACAAGAACCTCATGCCCGTCACCTATGTCATCGGCGACGTGGCAGGCGTCATCGAGAGCCCCGTGTACGCCATCCTCCAGATGAACCGCGCCCTCCGGGATCTCGACCTGCGCCGCATCGATCCCGGGTCCCCCGCGGCATCCCTCCCCATCCTCAATGCCTCCCTGCCCTTCTCCGACCGCCAGCTCGCCATGAAATGGGATGGCGAATGGCACATCACCCTCGAGGTCTTTCGCGACCTCGGCCTCGCCTTCGGCGCCGTCCTCATCCTCATCTATGTCCTGATGGTCGGCTGGTTCCGTTCCTTCCTCACCCCGCTCGTGGTCATGGTCGCCATCCCCTTCTCCCTGGTCGGCATCCTCCCCGCCCACGGCCTACTCGGCGCCTTCTTCACCGCCACCTCCATGATCGGCTTCATGGCCGGCGCCGGCATCGTCGTCCGCAATTCCATCATCCTCGTGGACTTCATCGAGCTGCGCGTGCGCGAAGGCATGCCCCTCGCCCAGGCCGTCGTCGATGCCGGAGCCGTCCGCTTCCGCCCCATGCTCCTCACCGCCATGGCCGTGGTCGTCGGCGCCGGGGTCATCCTCTTCGACCCCATCTTCCAGGGCCTCGCCATCGCCCTCATGGCCGGAGAAATCGCTTCCCTCCTCATCAGCCGCATGGCCGTCCCCGTCCTCTACTTCATGACCCATCGCTCCTCCGGATGCCCGCATTGACAGCCCCGGCCGATCCGCGATCCTGACCCCGTCATGCCGGAACTGGAGGTCAGGGTCGATCGACTCGAACGCGTCTTCGCGTCATTCATGGCGCGAACCGAGGAGGCGCTGGCGGATATCCGCGCCAGCAACCTCCGCACCGACGCGCTGCTCCGCGAACTTCAGCATCAGGCGGACCTCGATCGTCATCAGGCTGAACTGGATCGCCAACGTGCCGATGAAGACCGCAGGCGTGCCGATGAGGACCGCAGGCGTGCCGATGAGGACCGCAGGCAGTGGGAGAAGGATCGAAAGGACTTCAACAAACGCCTGGCCGAAGCCTCCGACAGCATGGGAACCCTCGTCGAGGACTTGGTCGCCCCCAACGCCCGCCGCATCGCCTCCCAGATCTTTCCAGATGACCCTGTCGTCCGCGTCGCGCAGCGCCTCCGCCAAACGCATCCTGCCGATCGCGGACGTTCCATCGAGATTGACCTCCTCGCCGCCGGAAGACGGCACCTGATGATCGTTGAAGCCAAGTGGCGCCTCAATCCGGACAAGATCCGCGATTTCCTCGAAGGCCTCCGAATCATCCCGGAATTCCTCCCCGAGTACGCTCAGCACCAACTCATCCCGGTGGTGGCCAGCGTCTCGATCGATTCCTCGGTCATCCCGTTCCTCAATCGCAGCAAGGTCTATGGCCTCGCCATGGGCGATGACACCATGGAACTCGTCAACCCCGGCCTCTCAACACCCGATACCCCCGGTGCCTCCCCGGGTATTCGGTAATGAGAAGGCGAGCCGAAGGGCCATATCCGGAGGGACGAGCTCCGCGAGTCCACACCCGCCTTCCGCCTCCGCCTGCACGCTCCCGCGCAGGTCCACATCCGGAGGGACGAGCTCCGCGAGTTCACACCCGGATCTCTCAACCTGCGCTCCGCCAACCCTTTCCCCGAAAGCAGGACCCCTTCGAGTTTTCAAACAGGCTCTTACCTCCGTCCCACGCCGGGATTCCGGTCCGCGAAGTCCAGGTACCGCGCCCAGTCGTAGGCCGTGATGTCGTGTTCCCCTGTGCGCAGGTGGTATCCCATCACCCCTCCGACCGGCTGGTCGGGTGCCGGCATTTCCCTCACCCCAAGTCCCGCGATCCCGAAGAGGGCGTACACCGGTTCAGCCGCCTGCAACGCCAGGAATTCCCCGCGCGGATCCGCCCACCAGTCCTCCTCCGCGCTGGCCACATACACCGGCCGTGGCGCCGTCAGGGCCAGTAACTGGTGCTGGTCCACCGGCAGATCCGGTTCGCGCCCGTTGTACCGCTTGAAGTTCCCGCAGAACCAATGCGGAAACACCGTGTTGATCCGCTCCACCGTCTCCCCGAACGCCCTCCGGCTCAGGGCCGCCCCGCCGCATCCCGAATTATTCGAAATGACCGCCGCAAACCGCGTGTCGGTGGCCCCCGCCCAAAGCGCCGTCTTTCCCAGCCGCGAATGCCCCACCACGGTCACCCGCCCGGCGTCCACATCGGTGTCCGCCTCCAGATAATCCAGCGCCCGGCTCAAGCCCCACGCCCACGCCGCAATGCAACCCCACGCATCCGGGGCCATCGCCTCGATCGGTGCGGCCGCGGGTTGCACCCCGTCCCCCCCGTCGCCCACCGGAAACATACTCCGCACGCCCGTCCGCCATCCATCCGCATGGTCGGGCTCGATGTCCCCGCAATAGACCGTCGCCAGCGCGTAGCCCCGCGCCAGGATCGTCTCCACCGGCCACCGGCTCGCCGCCGTTCCCCTCGAGGCCTCCGTGGCCCGGTTCCCCACCCGGCCCGTCCGCTCGTCATTCCGCATCCACCGCGTGGAAAGCGGAATCCCCGGATCGCCCGCCACGGTGTGGTTGCCGTGAAAATTCAACCCCAGAAACGCCGGCACCGGTCCCTCTGCGCCCTTGGGCACATACAACAGAATCTCCATCGACGGCCCGTCCGCCCGGTCCGTGAATCGCACCGTCACACTCTTCCGAATCGCCCTGCCCCCCAGCGCCTCCCAATCGACCGGCCCAACCTCGTAGATCACCCGCCCCGGCCGTCCCGGACTCCGCCCGTACACCTCCGACATGAACTGCTCCAGCACTTCGCCCCGCCGCCATTCCACCCAGTCCGCCGCCGAACCCACCACCCGCCCATCCACCCCGCGCAGCGGATCCGGCAGGGTGTAGGCCGGTACCTGCGCCTCGTCCCGGATCGCCTGCGCGGCGTCAATCCCGGGTTCGGCTCCCAGTCCCAGCCCCAGCGCCGCCACGGTCATGCTCATAAACCTGCCCCTTCCCACACGTGTCGTCATCATGTCACGGCCTCCGGATCCCCGCCTTTTCGAACACTTCCGCCAACCGCACTTCCTCGCCCCCGCGCGCCTTGCTCACATCGGCCGCTTCCATAAACGCGAAGATCTCCAGCGTCTCCTCCGCCGGCACCGGCGCCCGGCCTGTCCGGAAAAATTCCATGATGGCCTCCACCAGCGGCGCATACCCGTCGAAGCCTCCCACCGGCCCTTCTCCCTTCTCCCCCCGCGCCACCCCGCCATACCCGTTCCCCTCCCGATATATCCCGGTCCGCCCGCCGGACCACGTCCCGTTCACCTCGATCTTCCCCTCCCCGGTCAACCCGCGCCGCACCGATTCACACCCGCGCCCCATCACCGTAAACAGGGACTCGACCCCATGGATCCCGTACCAGAACAGATCCGGATGGGTGGGATCGATGTGACACGGACTGAACGTCTCCGCGCTCCGGATCGCCCCCAAGGCCCCGCCCCGCGCCGCCAGGGTGTTCCTCGCGAACCGCAACGACGACGCGCTGAACACAGGCACCCCCTTCGCCTCCGCCAACCGGAAGATCTCCCCCACATCCCGCAACGACGCCGCCATCGGCTTGTCGATGTACAACGGCCTGCCCGCCTCGATCACCGGCCGCGCCTGCGCCAGGTGCGGACGCCCGTCCACGCTCTCGATCAACACCGCGTCCACCTCCCGGCACATCGCCTCGATCGTGTCGTACAGCCGCACCCCCCATCTCTCGGTCATCTCCCGCGTATAGCCCTCGACCCGCGACCAGCTCGACGGCAGATCCGGACTGCCCCCTCGGAAGGCCGCCACCACCTTCCCGCCCCGCACATGATGCGGATCGTCCGGATCGTTCAGCAGCTTCGTGAAGGCGGTCGCGTGCGAGGTGTCCAGTCCGATCATCCCCAGGCGCAGGTCTCCCCCCTGCACCATCCAACACCCCGACATCACCGCCCCAACAATGAGCAAGCGCGCTAACATGGCTGTGCCGCTCACCTTGCCCCGCCCCCTTCCAGCCCAAAAGCCAAAATCACTCCACCACAAACACCGCCCCCTCCGCCTCCAGTCGCACCCGCTCCGGAACACGCCGTGGATCCAGCTTCACAATCACCCGGTGTCGTCCCGCCGCGATCCGCGCTTCCGCAACCGGCCCCGCATCCAGCCGCTTCCCACCCACCCACAACTCAGCCTCCTCCGGCACCCACCGAAATGACACCCCGCCCTCGACGGCCAGCTCGATCTCGGTCGCCAGCACCACCGCCACCTTCGAGGTCCACGCCTGCGCCCGGGTCGCCTCCTCGAGGGCCCGCTCCGGCACATCCCCCCGCACCAGGCTGTCAACCGTTGCCCAACGCCGGTCGTCCAGCGGCCGGCGCCAGTACCAGTCGCCCTGATTGTTCTGGAGGTCGGTGTGCACCACGTTCGCCACCCGCCACCGCCGCGCCACCCCGCCCCGGCTCGCATCGAAATCCCCGGGCTTCCCCAGCCGCCCCAGAAACGCATAAAGATCCAGCCGCTCCTGCTCGCTCAACGGCTCCAACAACCCGCCCGGCATCAGCGACAATCGCCCCATCTCGCGCCGCACGATCGACCCCTTGGCAATCGACACCTCCTGACCCGCCGCATTCCTCAGAAACAACTCCTCCGGCGTCTCCCGCGCCACCGTGCCCGTCACCTCCTCGCCTTCCCGCGTCTCCACGATCACCGAGTGATACCCCTCCTTGATCTTGGCGTGCGGCAACAACAGCGATTCCACCAGGTAATCCAATGGCGCGCTCGCCCCAATGCTCGTCATGTCCGGCCCCACCTTCCCACCCACCCCGCCAATCGCATGACAGGTCACACAGGCCAGCTCCGGACGTCGGTACACCCATTCGCCCCGGTGCGGATCGCCTTCCGCCTCGGCCCGCGCCGCCCATTCCTTCAGCAGTTCCCCGGTCATCGCCTCCGTGTCCGTCGCCAATCCCCCGGCCCGCGCCAGTTCCGCCACGAGTTCGAGATCGTCACGCCCCCCTTCCCGCGCCACCCGCAGTCCAGCCCGCGCCACCACCGCCGGCAGTCGTTGCCCCTCCAACGCCTCCCGCAAGGCCATCCCAGCCCCGCGCGTCGCCAGGACCGCCCTCCAAAACTCCACGGCTTCACCCTCGTCCCCGATCGTCCCCGCCACCGCCAGCACCGCCGGCATGCCGCCCACCCCGTCCACCGCCACCAGGGTCGTTGCCGCCAGCCGTCGCACCGACGGATCCGCCGATGAGACACTCCAATCGCGCAAGGCCCGCACCACCGCTTCCCCCCCGATCGCCCGCAGGGCATCGAACGCCGCCGCTCGCTCCTCCGCCGGTGCCCCCGCCCGCCCCGCCACCTCATTCAATAGCACCGGCAGCGCGTCCCCGATCGCCTTCCACTGCCCCGCCAGTCGCACCGCCTCCATGCGCACCGCCCCCGATCGGCTCCGCAAAAATGTCCCCACCGCGGAACCGTCCCCGCGCGGCTTCCGGTCCCGCAGGCGCGCCGCCTCCCCCAGGGCCCGCAGGGCCCGCACCGTCGCCGCCTCATCAAAGCCCCCCTCGCGCGCCTGACGCAGCAGCCGCTCCAGATGCTCCGGCGCCCCGGCCGCCCCGATCGCCTCGATCCACGGACCCGACCCGTCCCTCGGCAACGCCCGCTCGCCCAGCACCGTCCCCAACACCCGGCCGACCTGTTCCGGACGCAACGCCCCCAACGCAAAGGCCAGTTGCGCTTCCTTCCCCTCCGCCCGCCACACCCCCGACTCCACCGCACGGATCCACGGCTCGGCCAGGTCGTTGAGCGTCAGCCACAGCGCATAATCCAGGGTCGCATCCATCGGCAGCTCCAACACCCCCAGCGCCGTCGCCGCCGACTCCGCCGTCGGAATCCGCGCCAGTCCCCGCAAGGCCTCCACCCGCACCGCCGGCGATGGGTCCCGGGCCAGTCGCGACAGCAGCTCGAATCGCGCGGCATCCTCCCCCCAGGCCGGGACCATGCCCAGCCACGCCAATACCCATCCCAACACCATGCCGGTCGCGCGTGCCATGCCTCCCAGCCTAGGCACTCCGCCCCGCCCGTCGCAACCCTCACCCCTGCCTGCTCATCCCTCCGGCCATCGCGTCTTGACCGCGAAATTGTACGGCAGCATCCACCGATGGATCACCCCATTCGGCCAGCGGCTCCGCATGACCTGCCGGGTCTCCTGAATCCGGTCCGCCAGCCCCAGGGACCGGTCGAAGGTCACAAACGAATCGTAGCCTCCCTCGAACCGCGCCGGCCAGCCCCGCCCCAGCGGATGGTCCGCCGCCCGCCGACCGGTCTCCCGTAACCGCCGCCAATGCTGCCGCAATGACTCCGGTTCGAACGCCAGCCGCCCCGTCCCGTCGAGCGGCAGACTGCCGTGCTTGCCCCACTCCACCGCCACCTCCGGCCGCTGACCGCCCTCCAAACGGTGGGTCAGAATCCTCCCGTGAAAGTAGGTGTGGACCGCCACTGCACGACCCCATCCGGGATCGCACTCCACCCAGATCACCTCGTGGTCACACGGGTCGTTGTCGTCGGGAAAATCAATGTCGTCGTCCCAGAACAAATGGTATCCGATCCACGGTCGCCGCGGATGGATCACCACCGCCACGTCGCGCAACCCGAAGGGCTCGTCCCGATGAATGTGCAGCACCGGGGCGAAGCGTCCCGCCAACCCCAGATCCTCCGCCGTGCCTTCCCCCGGCGGTTCCAGTTCCAGGGCCGTCCGGTAGTGTTCCGAGGCCTCCGCCAGTCGCCGCAACCGGTGGGCCGCCTCCCCCATCGCGTTCTGGATCGGCGCCGTCTGCCGCGCCAGCACTTCCAGGTCGGCCGCCACCGGGAGATGCCCGCCACTCACCGGATTCGCCCGTGCCACCACCCCCCCGGGCAGCCGGACCGCGTAGGAACTCAGCCGCAGATCCGCTTCCGGATAATCCGTGCTGACAAACTGCGCCCCGCTCGCCAGCGCCCGGTCCCGTCGCGTTCCATCGTCCCTCCGCGCCTCCACCGTCCCCACATCCGCCCGCGTCCGCACCAGGAATCCCTGACGCACCAGGTCCCGGATCCCCTCGAAATCTCCCACCGCATCGTTCCGCTTCATCCATGCCGCCGCAGGATGACCCGCATCCACCGAAACAAACATCGCCCGCCCCTCAAGATTCGGAGCCCCGGACAGGTATCGCTCCCGGACCGCTCCCTCGTTGTCCATGGCGAACAGTACCTTCCCCAGCAGCGCGGACACCTCCGGCCATCCCCTCCCCGCCACCGCCTCGCGCAGCGTCGGCCGCCCGGCCCTCAGTTGATCGGGCTCGAACCGCTGCCGCGCGGGAAGGACCTCCCGGATCTCCGCATCCAGCGCCGCCAGGGTCGCCTCATCGAACGGCAGGGCCGGCGTGAACTCGGGCCCCGGCGCCCCTTCCTTGAGCTCGACCATCACGAAAATCGGAAAATGAAACGGATTCGCGGCCGACCAGTCCCGGATCTCCTCGAGGGCATCCCGAAAGGTGAGGTTCCGCGTCAGGAAATCGATGTCCTGCACATGCAGCACCTTGAACCCCGGCCCCCGCAATACCCCGCCCGGATCGTGCGACGGAACCTCGGACAACCCCCTCGCCCGCGCCAGCATCGGACCACGCGGCACCGCGTACCGCCCCCCTTCCGGATCGGCAAACACGTCCAGTTCGATCTGGCGCACCCCCAGCACACCGAACTGCTCGCGCAGGGCGCGGTGCGTGTAGCCCAGGGCCTCCGCCTCCTCCGGCCGGTTCTGTCGTATCAACGCCTCCATCACCGGCCCCGGCTCCACATGGTAGGAGTTGTGGGTGCCAATCACCTGGCATTGATCCAGCCGAAGTCCCGACCCCGCAGTCTCCACCCCGCCCGAACCCTCACCCGCCCCAAGAAGGCACCCCACCACAACCCAAACCGATCGGTTCCAGCAACCCGCAGTCATGGCCTCCTGCTACCGAAACCCCCAAACCATGACCAGCCTGCGAGTGTGCCGTTTTCGTGCCGCAGTGGATCCCGGAGTTGTGGCCGAGGTGCCACCGAATCGGAGGGACGAGCTCCGCGAGTCCTCATCCCAACGCCCCACACCCTTGCGCCCTGCTGGATCTCAGCCCCCCGCTTGCACCTCCCCCCTTCCGCTCGGAGGGACGAGCTCCGCGAGTCCTCATCCCGATGCACCCCCTTCCCGCCGTCTTCATGCCCGGTCCCGAAATCCGCGGTCCGCCTGCCCCGACGCCGACGACCCGTGCGCGGCAGCCCGGACGCCTCCGGCCTCGTCGTCACCGGGAAACGGCAGGCCTCGTTCACCCCGAAACAATCGGCGCAGCCGCCCATCGCTCGAACTGGTCCCACGCTGAATGTTCGGCGGCGCAACCCGGTTGCCCGCCTCGCGCCGGGCGCGCCGACCCCGCTCCCAGTCCTCCCAGCTAAGGACTCGTCCCTTCGGAATGATAGGGATTGGAGGTTCCAAGCTCATTCGAGATCTCACCGACGCGCTGCAGCAGCAACGGGAGAATATCGAACGCGGGCCCGGCAGCAAGGCGACGCAACTCGGCCCAGTCCACCTCGACCTGACCGCAGAGGGCAACCGCCAGAAGTTTGCGCGCGCAATGATCCGCAGGGGCGTAGGGCTGGGGATAGATCGAGATCAGCAGGCGCTCGACCAGCAGATCCTCCGGACTGATCAAACGCACCGGCCCGTAAGGACCTGTCAGTTCGGCGAAGGGCGTCTTCGCCAGGGTCTCCACCTCCCCAAGGAGATCCACGTACTGGCCGGCCACCTGCCAGCTCCGGGGCCCTCCAGCTGCCTGCAGAAGGCCCATCCGTTCCTGGCGCGTCCGTAGATCGATGCGGGCGGGTGAGACCAGACATAAATCCAGATCCCCGGAGACGTACTCACCATCCGTGTAGAACTCGATCGCAGACCCGCCCACGACGACCAGTTCGATGCCGCGCTGCCGGAAGACCGCTGAAACGAGGCTGGCAAGCTTCAGGTGCTTGGCCGCTGGGTCTGTCTCCCGCCCAATCTCGCCCAGTGCCGCCTGGATCGCCTCGGTGGTCATGGCCTCAGACTGAGCCATCCGCCGCCCTCTGGCGAGGTCGTCCGGTTCGTCGGGGACCGCCCCGGGCAGAAGCCCCACCGCGCACACCACCCCGCCAGGGGTCGCAGCACCCATCCGTGGGGGCCGGGCAGACTCGTACTCAGCCCGAAGGGCGGTCCTCGTCCTCGTTCTCGATCCCGCAGGCATACCGTTTCGATCATCGCCTTTGGGCCCGCCCGATGGGTTCGATCTCCCCCGGACCTCCCATTCCGCGTGGGAACTGGATCCCGTTTCAGTCTTCAGTCTTCAGTCTTCAGTCTTCAGTCTTCAGGTTTCAGGTTTCAGGTTTCAGGTTTCAGTCTTCAGGTTTCATTTCCCGTCCCTCCCCACTCGTGACATCCCCGCCCCTCCCCTCCTTCTCCGCCTTCGAATGGTCCATCGCCGTCCTTGCCGCCCTCGGCATCGGTGTCTCCAAGAGCGGCCTGCCCGGACTCAGCCTCCTCCACGTCGCCCTCTTCGCCCACCTCTTCCCCGGCCTCCAATCCACCGGCGTCGTCCTCCCCATGCTCATCGCCGGTGATTTCGGTGCCATGGGCCTCTTCCGACGCCACACCCAATGGCCCCATGTCGCCCGCACCCTCCCCCCCGCCGTCATCGGCGTGGCCGCCGGCTGGGCCCTCATGCGCCACCTCCCCGACACCCGCTTCAGCCCCGTCATCGGCGGCATCGTACTCGCCCTCGCCGCCCTTCAAGTCACCCGTGACTGGCGACCCGACGCCTGGCGCCGTGTCCCTCACACCCGCACCTTCGCCTGGACCATGGGCCTCCTCGCCGGCGTCACCACCATGCTGGCCAACGCCGCCGGTCCCGTCATGGCCCTCTACCTCCTCGCCGTCGCCCTCCCCAAACAGGAATTCCTCGGCACCGCCGCCTGGTTCTTCCTCCTCATCAACCTCATCAAGGTCCCCTTCAGCGCCCAGCTCGGCCTCATCACCGTCCCCACCCTCGCCTTCAATGCGCTCCTCCTCCCCGCCATCGCCGCCGGACTCCTCCTCGGCCGCGCCGTCATGAACCGCCTCCCCCAACGCGCCTTCGACACCCTCGTCCTCGCCTTCGCCGTCCTCGCCTCCCTCCGCCTCATCGGCCTTGTCTAGCCTGCGTCCACCAACCCGCCCCGCGCACCACGGCCCTCCCGGTCATCGCCCCGATCCAAACGTCTCGTCGCCGAACATCTGCCGGGCGTGACTCTGCAAATGCAGTTCGATGGCCTCCAGAAAGGGGCGGCCAAACTGCCGCAGCTTGTGGTCCCCAACCCCGCTGATCCGCCGCAACGCCTCCGCCGTGGTCGGATACAACCGCGCCATCTGCCGCAGGGAGACGTCCCCGAACACGATGTACGGCGGCACCCCGAGATCGTCCGCAATCTCCTTCCGCAGCCCGCGCAACCGCTCGAACAATACCTCGTCGCACGCAATCTCCCCGCGCCCCGGCGCCGCCGGCCGATCCTCCCCCACCGGCTGCGTCAGGCGCACCGCACGCCGCTCCCGCAGCGCCGCCATCCCCTCGTCCGTCACCTCCAGCGTCGGATACCGCCCGGTCGCCTGCCGCAAATACCCCAGCCGCATCAGCTCCCGCGCCACCGCTCCCCATCCGCCCTTGTCCTTGTCCCGCCCAATCCCGTACGTGGATAACGTCTCATGACCCCACTGCCGGATCCGTTCCGTCTCCGCGCCGCGCAGCACGTCGATGACATGCGCCACGCCCACTCCAAACCCGCTCCGTTCCCGGATCCGGTACACACACGACAGGAACTTCTGCGCGTCGATCGTCCCATCGTAGGTCGGCCGCGGTGACAGACAGTTGTCGCACGCCCCGCACGCCGCCTCCCCGTAATTCTCCCCAAAGTATCCGAGCAGCTCCACCCGACGGCACAGCGCCGACTCCGCGTAGTGCACCATCCGACGCAACTGCCCCCGCGCCACCTCCTGCTCCGCCGGGTCCGGTTTTTCCTCGATGAACTGAAGCTGCTTCCGGACGTCCCCCGCACTGAACAACAGCAGGCACTCGCTCGGCAGCCCGTCCCGACCGGCCCGCCCGGTCTCCTGGTAATACCCCTCGATGTTCTTGGGCAGGTCGTAGTGGATCACGTACCGGACGTTCGGTTTGTTGATCCCCATTCCAAAGGCGATCGTCGCGCAGATCACCCGGATCTCGTCCCGCAGAAACCGCTCCTGGTTCCGCGCCCGATCCCCCGGCGCCAGGCCCGCATGGTACGGCGCCGCCCGGACCCCGTCCGCCACCAGCTTCTCCGCCAGTCCCTCCGCCCCCTTGCGGCTCTGCACATACACGATCCCCGCCTCCTGCGCCCGCGCCCGCACGAACGCCAGGGTCTGCTCGTACGCCCCCGCCTTCGCCCGCACCCGGTAGGTCAGGTTCGGCCGGTTGAAGCTGGCCACATACACCCCCGGATCCCGCAGGTGCAACTGCTCCAGAATGTCCCCCCGCACCCGCTCGGTCGCGGTCGCGGTCAGCGCCATCATCGGCACTTCAGGAAACAACGCCCGCAACTGCGCCAGCTGCCGGTACTCCGGACGGAAATCGTGCCCCCATTCGCTGATGCAATGCGCCTCGTCGATGGCGAACTGCGCCACCCGCCACCGGCGCAGATCCTCCAGAAACCCCGACAGCATCAGCCGCTCCGGCGCCACATACAGCAACCGGTACTCCCCCGCATGCAACCCCCGCAGCCGCGGCCGAGATTCCCCGGCCGCCAGCGAGGAATTGAGATAGGTCGCCGACACCCCCGCCGCCGTCAGCGCATCCACCTGGTCCTTCATCAACGCAATCAGCGGCGACACCACCACCGTCAACCCCGGCCGTGCCAGCGCCGGCAGTTGGAAGCACAGCGACTTCCCGCCCCCGGTCGGCAGCACCGCAAACACATCCCGCCCCGCCAGCGCGTCCCGGACAATCTCCTCCTGCCACGGCCGGAAGGTCCGGAACCCGAAATGCCGCTCCAGCAGTCCGTGGAGATCCCCGCCGGTGTCCTGCACGTCCTTGCCCTCCTTCCTCATGCCTTCCGCACCCTCCATCGATCCGACGCGCTCCTCACTCCCGGCATCGCGATTCGGCCGGACCAACCCCCTCCGCCAGGTTGCACGCCGTGTTGATCAACCCGATATGCGAGAACGCCTGCGGGTAGTTCCCCACCAGCCGTCGCCGTTCGACATCGAAACTCTCCGACAACAATCCCACGTCGTTCCTCACCGCCAGCACGCCTTCGAACACCCGCCGCGCATCCTCCCGCCGCCCCAGGAGCACCAGCGCGTCCGCCAGCCAGAACGTGCACAACAGGAATGCCCCCTCCCCCTCCGGCAATCCGTCCACCTCCGGCACCGTCCGGTACCGCGACACAAACCCGTCCCTCGTCAACTCCCGTTCGATCGCCTCGATCGTCCCCCGCACCCGCACATCCTCCGCCGGCAGAAACCCCACCAGCGGCATCATCAACAGGCTCGCATCCAGAAGTTCGGAACCGTACGACTGCGTGAACGCCCCCCGCGACGCAGCATACCCCTTCTCGCACACGTCCCGGTGAATCCGCGCCCGAACCTCGCGCCACCGCTCCAGTGGCCCTTCGAGACCGAAGCACTCGATCCCCTTCACCGCCCGGTCCAGCGCCACCCACGCCATCATCTTCGAATGGGTGAAGTGCCGCCGCGGTCCCCGCACCTCCCAGATCCCCTCGTCCGGCGATTCCCAGTGCGTCTCCAGATACTCCACCATCGCCCGCTCCACCCGCCACGCATCCTCCGCCGGCTCCAACCCCATCCGCCAGCACCGGTGCATCGCATCCAGCACCTCCCCGAACACATCGATCTGCAACTGCTGGTACGCCCCGTTCCCTATCCGAACCGGTCGCGATTCCTCATACCCCGGAAGCCAGCCCAGCTCCAGTTCCGGCAACCGCCGCTCCCCCGCCACCCCATACATGATGCTCACCTGCGACGGCCTCCCCGCCACCGCCCGCAACAGCCATTCCCGCCACGCCCGCGCCTCGTCGAGATACCCCGCCCCCGCCAGCGCATACAATGTGAACGTCGCATCCCGCAACCAGCAGTACCGGTAATCCCAGTTCCGCTGCCCCCCCAGATGCTCCGGCAATGACGTCGTCGGCGCCGCCACAATCCCTCCCGTCGGCTCGTACGTCAGTCCCTTCAAGGTCACCAGCGACCGCGTCACCGCCTCCGACCACGGACCCCGGTACGTCGAGTGCCCCGCCCACCGCTTCCAATACTCCACCGTCGAACTCAACACCCCCATCGGGTCGATCCGCGCCGGCTCCGCCTCGTGCGACCGGTACCAGGTCAGGTCGAAACACACCCGCTCCCCCTCCGCCACCGCAAACCGCGCCACCCACGCCCCATCCCGCTCCTCCACCGGCACCGACCCCACCAACCGCAGCGTGTCCGGCCCCCCCACCGCCACCGCTCCCCCCTCGATCGCCCGCACCCACGGCACGATCGATCCATAGTCGAACCGGATCCGCAGCGTCATCTCCATCTCCACCCGCCCCTTCCGCCCCTCCACGATCCGCACCAGATCCGCCGCCCCGCTCCGCGGCGGCATGAAATCCACCACCGCCACCACCCCCTCCGGCGTCACGAACTCCGTCTCCAGCACCAGCGTCGGACCCCGATACGCCCGCTCCGATCGCCCCTCCCAGCCCGCCGGCGCAATCCGCCACGTCCCGTGCTCCTCGCCCCCCAGCAGCGCCGCAAAACACGCCCCGGAATCGAACCGCGGAAGACACAGCCAGTCGATCGATCCATCCCGTCCCACCAGCGCCGCCGTCTGGCAGTCCCCAATCATCGCGTAGTCCTCAAGTGCGAGCGCCATAAGTCGCCCCCGATCTACGCCATCCCCGCCCCCATGACCATCCCTTCATCACCCCGGAACCCGCCGCCGCACCGCCGCCTTGACCTTCGAACGCCGCTTCGCCGCCCCCGGCTTCCCGGCGCTCGCCGCCTTCCCGATCCCGGAACCGCCCCCGCCGGCACCCGCGCCGGGTTTTCCCCGGGTCGCGCTTCGCCGCGTCACGCTTCGCGGGGTCTTCCTCCGGCCTGTCCCCGAGGCGCCGGTTGCCGTCTTCGTTGCCGCAACCGCCCCGTCCATCAGGGTGCCCGTCTCCAGCTCCACCCCGAAAATCGCGCCCAGATCCTCCCCCGCCAGGGTCGGGTCGGTGACGGAACCCTTCGACCGGGGTGCGGCCACCGCTTCCGTGGCCGCGGCGAGCAATTCCCTCATATCCACGCCTCGCAGCGTGAAGAACAGCTCCGGTTGCTCGTCGAGACGCGCGCCAATGCCGTAAAGCGCCGCCGCCACATGCTTGCACATGACCGCCCAGTCGGGACACGAACAGGAAAGCCGGATCTCCTTCGGCGACGGAAACAGGCCCTGGCCCGGGGCGGCAATGTCCCGGAGGATTTCCTTGGAAAGGCGGCCCTGCAGGAGATCGAGCAGGTTCGTCACCTTGCCGGCGCATCGATCCCGAAATGCGATCCAGCGTTTCCTGTCGAGAGCGGCGATGCCGATCTCAATGCGATAAAGCGAACTTCCCTGGACCAGCGCCTTGACCGTTCCCGTCCCGACCTGGAGATCGATCACTGATCCGTTCCGGACGTAGGTGCGGCCGCGTGGCAGTCGGTTGGCGTAATCGCTGTAAGCCTCGAGATTGTCGCACCACGACTCCCCCCAGAAGGTCCGGGCGATGGTGCGCCCCACCACCACGGGGTTCAGCGGCGTGCCCTTCCGGGCCATCTTGCGGGCCGTTTGTTCCGCTTCCCGCCGACGCTGGGCCACCGACACATAGGGGCGAAAGGAGTACCAGGACATGGTCAGGATGAATCGCTCGCGCAGACGCAGCCTCCCGGTTCGCCCGATCCAGAAGCAAGCCTTCCCTCCCCAACAGCCTTCCCTCCCTCCCGGTTGTCGCCCATCGCCTCAAACTTCGTGCATATGCACGCGAATTCAGTCCATTCCCAACCTCCCACCCGCCACTCCACCCCCGCGTTCCCGCCTTCGCCGTTCCCCCGACCCAAATCGACCCAAACTTCGTGCAGATGCACGCCAGTTCAGTCCATTTCCAACCCCCGCCCGCTACTCCACCCCCGCGTTCCCGCCCTCGCCGTTCCCCCGACCCAAATCGACCCAAACTTCGTGCATATGCACGGGAATTCAGTCCATTCCCAACCTCCCGCCCGCCACCCCACCCCGCATTTCCGCCCTCGCCGTTCCCCCGACCCAACCGACGCAAACTTCGTGCATATGCACGGGAATTCAGTCCATTCCCAACCTCCCGCCCGCCACTCCACCCCCGCGTTTCCGCCCTCGCCGTTCCCCCGATCCAACCGACCCAAACTTCGTGCATATGCACACCCATTCAGCCCATTTCCAAACCCCACCCGCCGGCGATCGTGGCACCGAGTCACTCCGCGCCCGCCGTCTTCATGTCCAGCGCGACCAACTGCAGCAAGTCCTCGTCCGACATCTCCGTCAGCAGGGTCTCCGCGCCGGGTTCCCCTCCCAGGACCGAATCCGCCAGCGCCCGCTTCTCTGCAATCAAGGCGTCGATCCGTTCCTCGACGGTTCCGCGACAGACGAATTTGTGGACCAGGACATTGCGGCGTTGACCGATGCGAAACGCCCGGTCCGTGGCCTGGTTCTCCACCGCCGGATTCCACCAGCGGTCGAAATGGATCACGTGGTTGGCGGCCGTGAGATTCAACCCCGTTCCGCCCGCCTTGAGCGAAAGCACGAAGAACGGGGGCCCGTCCTCGCGCTCGAATGCCGCCACCAGCTTGGGTCGTTCCCGGACCGGTGTGGATCCGTGCAGCATCAGGCCCGCCCTTCCAAACGCTGCGGCCAGGTGCGCCGCCAAGGGGCCCGTCATCTCCTTGAACTGCGTGAAGACGAGCACCTTCTCCTGCCGCGAGGCGATCTCTTCCGCCAATTCCGTCAGGCGCCCGAACTTGCCGCTGTCGTCCGCAGCGAACTCGCCGTCGCCCAACCAGTGGCTGGGGTGGTTGCAGATCTGTTTGAATCGCATCAGGAACGCCAGCACGAGGCCCCTCCGCTGAATGCCCGGCTCGGACGACTCCAGTCCTTCCGCCAGTTCCTCCACGCTCCGCGCGTACAGCCCGGCCTGCTTCCGGCTCAGCCCGCAGTAGGCCGTCAACTCGGTCTTCTCGGGAAGATCCGGCACGATGGAAGGGTCCGTCTTGAGCCGCCGCAGCAGGTACGGACGCACCAGGCGCCTCAAGGGCGCGAAGTCCGGGGAAGCCGCCGCCCGGATCCCCTTCACGTACCGTGAGAACTCCGTCGCCGATCCCAGCAGCCCGGGGTTCAGGAAGTCATACAACGACCACAAATCCCCCAGCCGGTTCTCGACCGGCGTTCCGCTCAATGCGATGCGCGCCCGCGCCCGCAGGCGCTTCACAGCCCGCGTCTGGCGGGCCCCGGGATTCTTGATCGCCTGGGCCTCGTCCAGCACGACCAACGCCCACTCGCGCGTGGCCAGCCAGTCCAGCCGGGCTGCCTGACCGTATGTGGTCACAATCAGGTCCTTCCCCCCGACGAACGCCTCGCTGCCCTCCCGCCAGCCTTCCTCCACCCCCTCCGCCGGATGGGCGAATCCCATCCGCAATCCCGGAGCGAACCGGGTCACCTCGTTTCGCCAGTTGGCCAGCAACGACGCCGGCGCCACCAGCAACGCCGGACCCGAAACCCGAGGCTCCCCCTTCCGCTCCCCCTTCCGCATCGTCCGGGCGGCGGCTCGGTCCTTCAGGTGCTGCAACAGCGCAATGACCTGAAGGGTCTTGCCCAGCCCCATGTCATCGGCAAGGCACGCCCCAAGGCCGAGTTCCTGAAGGAGTCGGAGCCAGCGAACCCCAACCTCCTGGTAGGGACGCAGCCGGGCACGCAGATTGCGATGGAGGTCGAAGTCCGCGTCAGGCGCTGTCTGACGCCAGGCATTCAGGGCCTCCCGGAGCCATCCTCCCGCCACCACCTCGGACCAGTCGGGCGCCGCCGATGCGTCGCCCGTGTCAATCCTGTCCGATCCCAGCCGCACCCCGGACAACAGGCGCATGGCCTGGGAGAACGGCACCCCGGTCCCAGCCAGCTCCTTCTCGACCCGCTTCCAGTGTTCCAACGCCCCTTGCAGCCGTTCGCGGTCCGCCTCGACCCAGCGGCCGCGCAACTGCACCAATCCATCCGAGGCACTTGTCAGGGCGCGCCACTCCTCCTCGGTCAACGGTTCCCCATCCAGGGCCGTCTCCATCGAGAACTCCAGAAGCCGGTCCTGGCCCAACCCGGCGACGACGTTCTCCCCCACCCGCACCCGGACCTGAGGGCGCGGCCCGCGGCCCCCCTTCCACCAGTCGGGAATCCGGGTCACGATCCCGCAGTCCTCGATCGTTGGCACCTCCTTGAGAAACACGTAGGCCTCGACCGGAGACCACGCCTGGGGTTGGAAGACCCGGTGGCTGTCCAACGCCTGCCGCACCCACTCACTGCGTTCCGCCGCGCGTTGCACCGGTTCCAGCAGGGATCGAAGCGCCTTCTGGTTCCGCGCCCCCGCGTACTCCTGCAACGCCCGTCCCAACGGGAGATGCACCGGCTTCTCCGAGGCCGACAGCCGGTGCGTGTAGGTCGCCATGAAGGCGAACGGCGTCGCGACCGACCGCTTGTTCTCCGCGAGGTGGAACGTCACCTTGCCCAGCAGATGCAGCGCGGGATGGACCTTCGCCAGCCACGGCTTCCACCCGCCGGCCGCCTTCGCCGCCGCCCGTGCCAGCCCGTCCAGCTCGCCCCACAACCGCGCAAACACCTCCAGACTCGCGTACTCCGCGCCCCGCATCGCCGGAATCTTCAAGGTCAACTCCTGAAACCACCCCGGCGGCGGCTCCGTCGCCGACCCCGAATCAACCGGAGAACCCTCGGCCAACTCAGGCGCATGGGCCACGGCGGTCAGATGGGCCACCGCAAACTCGCGCCAGAAACCAAGTTCCGCCGTCCACCCCGCCCCCCGCTCCCCGTGCGACACCAACGCCAGCAACCCCTGCGCCGACGAAACACGGAACGCTTCGACCCAGGCCGGTGCCTCCGCGGATTCAGACCCATCCTCACCCAGGTCGCGCGAGATCGTCGCGTCACCCGGAGTCGTCTCCTCGACATGCAGATGCCCGCTGGGATGAAGGGAAAGCCGGTAACTCATGGTCGCCCCGAGGAACCCTTGACACCCCCCAGGGTCCGGACACTCCAGCCCCCATCACGAAAACCGTTCCAATGTCGCCCCACGCCCCTGCCATGACCCGCCCTCGCCCGGCCATCCTCCCCAAAACCAATCACCCGAAGCGCCTGCATCACGCACGAAGCCTAGCGGGATGCCCTCGCGCAGGACGAGACCGAACCCATCGGTCCGTCGCCAAGCCTTCCCTGCAGCGACTGTTCGAACCGTCAGCCCCCCCAAACGGCGTGCATCCAGGCCCGGCCCGGAGCTATTGCTTTGCCAATGCCTCCCCCTTTCAGCGCCGCTCCAGCCCCACAATCAACCCAACCAGCCTTCCCTGCGCCCGCCTTTGCCTTCGCCCTTGCTCTGACCCTCGCCCTCGCCGGCTGCGCACCCCCGCCCCCAGACTCCTTCCAAGGCTACATCGAGGCCGACTACGTCCATGTCGCCTCGCCGGTGGGAGGCCTGCTGCTCCAGTGCGAGGTGCGCCGAGGCGACAACGTCCAGGCCGGCGATCCTCTCTTCACCCTCGAATCCGGACTCGAACGCGCCGCCGTCGAGGAGGCCGAACGCCGCGTCGCCCTCGCCGAAGCGCGGCTGGACAATCTCCTCAAGGGACGCCGCCCCACCGAGATCGCCGCTCTCGAGGCCCGTGCCGCCCAGGGCCGTGCCTCGCTCGAGTTCTGGACCGCCGAGTTCCAGCGTCGTCAACAACTGGCCCGGGACCAGGTGATCGCCGAGGCCGAAATCGATCAGGCCCGCACCCAGCGCAATGCCGCCCAGGCTGCCCTGGATGCGGCCGAGGCCGACCTGGCGACCGCCCGCCTCGGCGGACGTGAAGACGAGATCCAGGCTGCCGCCGCCGAGCGGGACGCGATGCGCGCCGTCCTCGATCGCGCCCGCTGGGCCCTCGGTCAGAAATCCCAGTCCGCTCCCCTCCCCGCCATCGTCCACGAAATCCTGTTCCGCCCCGGAGAATTCGTTCCGCCCGGCGCCGGCGCCGTGGTCCTGCTTCCCCCGGAAAACCTGTTTGTCCGCTTCTTCGTTCCCTCCGACCAACTCGGCGCGATGACCCCGGGCCGCCAGGTCGAGATTCGGCACGATGGCTCCGACACCCCCATTCCCGGCCGGATCCGCCACGTCGCCACCCGGGCCGAGTTCACGCCACCCGTCATCTACAGCCGCGACACCCGCGCCAAGCTGGTCTTTCGGGTCGAGGCCGAGGTCTCCCCCGGGGTCGCCGCCTCCCTCCGGCCCGGCCAACCCGTCGAGGTCCGACTGCCATGAGTTCTCAACCAATCATCGACGTCCGCGACGTCACCAAGCGCTTTGCGGGCCGCACCGTGGTGGACGGCGTCGCCCTCGAGGTCCGGCGCGGCGAGATCTTCGGATTCCTCGGTCCCAACGGCAGCGGCAAGACGACCTTCCTGCGCATGCTCTGCGGGCTCCTCACCCCGGACGCCGGCTCCGGTTCCTGCCTCGGCTTCGACTTCCGCACCCAGGCCGCCGAGATCAAATGTCGTGTCGGCTACATGACCCAGCGGTTCAGCTTCTACGAGGACCTCACCCTTGAGGAGAACCTCGATTTCATCGCCCGCATCTACCGCATGCCCCAACGCCGCCAGGCCGTCCGCGACAGCCTCGACCGCCTGGGACTCGCCGACCGTCGCCGGCAACTCGCGGGCGTCCTCTCCGGTGGCTGGAAACAACGGCTGGCCCTTGCCGCCTGTCTCATTCACCAACCCCGGCTCCTCCTCCTCGATGAACCCACCGCAGGCGTCGATCCCAAGGCGCGCCGCGACTTCTGGGCGGAACTCCACGATCTCGCCACCCAGGGCCTCACCGTTCTCATCACCACCCACTACATGGACGAGGCGGAACGCTGTCATCGGCTCGCCTACATCGCCTACGGACGCCTCCTGGCCCGCGGCACCGTTCCCGAGGTCATCCGGCAGGCCGCCATTCATACTTGGGAAATCCATGGGCCGGACGTCTCCACCCTCGCCCCGATCCTTGTCCAAACCCCTGGCATCGACCAGGTCGTCCCCTTCGGCCTCGTCCTGCATGTTGGCGGCCACGACCCCGTCCGCATGGCCCAGGCCCTTGGCGAGGTCGTTCGTGAACCCTACCAATACCGCCCCATCCCGCCCGGCCTCGAAGATGCCTTCATCAGCCTCATGAACCGCGCCCCCGACAATTTCACCCCGCCGCCATTCACCCACCCATGAGATTCAGTTTCGCCCGCTGCTGGGCCATCATCGCCAAGGAGTTCATCCAGATGCGCCGCGACCGGATGACCTTCGGGATGATGATCGGCATCCCCTGCCTCCAGCTCATCCTCTTCGGCTACGCCATCAATGCCGATCCCCGCGACCTCCCCACCGCCATCCTCGCTGCCGATCGCAGCCCCTTCTCCCGATCCCTCGAAACCGCCCTCGAAAACACCCGCTACTTCCGCATCGTCGCCCGAATCGATTCCGAGGCCGAGGCGGAACGCCTGCTCCGACGCGGCGACGTCCTCTTCGTCGTCCACATCCCCGCGGACTTCGAACGTCAGCTCCTCCGCGGCGAACGCCCCGCTCTTCTCCTCGACGCCGACGCCACCGACCCGGCCGCCACCAGCCAGGCCCTCGGGGCGGTCCAATCGCTCATCGACCATGCCTTCGATCCCGATCTCCACGGGCCCCTCGCCCATCTCCGGCCCCGCCCCGGCCCCGTGGAACTTCGTGCCCATCGCCGCTACAACCCGGAGGGCATCACCCGCTACCACATCGTGCCCGGTCTCCTCGGCGTGGTGCTCACGATGACCATGGTCATCATCACCGCCGTCGCCATCACCCGGGAACGCGAGCGCGGCACCATGGAAAATCTCCTGTCCACCCCCGCCCGCCCCGCCGAAGTCATGATCGGGAAGATCATCCCCTACATCCTTGTGGGCTATCTCCAGACCGCCGCCATTCTCGTCGCCGCACGCCACCTCTTTCACGTCCCCCTCGAAGGCAGCCTCACCCTCCTCCTCGTCACCATGCTGCCCTTCATCGTCGCCAACCTGGCCATGGGCATCACCTTCTCCACCATCGCCCGCAATCAGCTCCAGGCCATGCAGATGTCCTTCTTCTTCTTCCTCCCCTCCCTGCTCCTCTCGGGCTTCATGTTTCCCTTTCGTGGCATGCCCGATTGGGCCCAGTCCCTGGGAAGCCTCCTTCCCCTCACCCACTTCCTCCGCATCGCCCGCGGCATCATCCTCAAGGGCAATCCGCTCCCCGACATCCTCCCCCACCTCTGGCCCCTCCTCGCCTTCCTGGTCCTCGCCCTCGCCCTGGGCCTCAAACGCTACCGCCAAACTCTCGACTGAGTCGCGCCCCCCCCGCCGGTCGGCTTCACGATCCCTCGCGAATCCGGCGCAAGGCCCGACGCGACGCCCGCTTGACCTCCTCGTAAGGATCCTCGCGCAACGCCCGTTCCAGCGCCGCCATCGCCTCGTTCGCCTCCCGGCCCAACCGCGCCAACCCGTCCGCCGCCATCTCCCGCACCGTCCAGTCCCCGTGCTCGAGCGCGCGCATCAGTGCCGGAACCGACGTGGGATGAATCGCCCGCAAGGCCTCGACGGCCAATCCCCGATCCGCCGCGCTGTCCAGCATCGCAAACAGCCGGTCCTGTGCTGGCCGGCCCCGTTGCTCCAATCGCACCAGGGCCGTCCCGGCCGCCCGCCGAACCCCGGTGACTTCATCCTCCAGGGATTCTGTCACCCGGGCCACCGTCTCCTCGCCCGCCGCATCCACCGCCACCAGGGCTTCCACCGCCGTCGCCCGAACCCGCGGGTCGCCATCCTTCAACCCCAAAAGCACCTGCGGCAGGCCCGGCTGCCCCGCCTCCTGCATGCGCCCGATCGCCTCGATCGCCGCCCGCCGCACCTCCGGCTCCGGGGCCTTCAACGTCTCCATAATCTCCGGCATCGCGCTGGCTGACGCCCTCCCGATCCGGCCCAGGGCGACCAGCGTCTCCACCCGATCCCCCGCCGGGACCAACGCCAGGGATTGGGCCAGCGGACTCACGGCCACGGCCGCCCCGGGACCCACCGCCCCCAGGGCGCGCACCGCGGCCCCGCGCAACGCCGCATCGTCGGCCCCCAGCTTATCCACCAACTGCGGCACCGCCGGGGCGGCGGCCGCACCCAGTTCCGCAATGCCGGCCACCGCCGCCCGCCGCACTCCCAGATCCGCGTCGCCCAGTCCGGCATCCAGCCGCTCCACCATCGCCGCAGGCGCCACCCCGCAGCGGGCCGCCGCCAGCCACGCCCGCGCCCGCACCGCCGGCTCGGCGTCGTCCATCAAGGCGGGCACCCGCCCCGCCGCGGACCGCGCATCCTCCCCCAACGCCGCCAACCCCTCGAGCGCCCCCATACGCACCGACGCAACCTCATGCCCCAAGGCCTCCTCCAACCGGCCCACCACGGTCCGGTCCACCCGGCGCAACACCGCCAGGGTCCAGTGATCCTCCGAAACCCGGTTCACGGGCATTCCCGCCAAGGCCTCCAGCACCAGCGGCACCCCACCAACGCCCAACCCGGCCAACGCGGTCACCAGTCCTTCATCCGCCCGGTCCTCCTGGCGCAACATCCGCACCAGGGTCGGCCCGGCCCCACGCGCCGCCGGCCCCAATTCCGCAATCAATCCCGCCACCCGCCCACGATCCGCGCCCGTCGCCGCCTCCAGCTCCGGCAACAGCGCCAGCACCAGTGCCCTGTCCACCGGTCGCACCAGAAGCAGCCTCTCCTTCGCCGCAGCCCGGATCGTCTCCCCCTCTCCCCGCCACGCCTCCATCAGCACCGGGAGCAGCGTGGCCGGATCCCGATCCACCCGCCCCAAGGAACGCAGAGCCGCCGCCCGGACCTCCTCCTCCGTCGCCACCGACATGGCCAGCAACCGCAGCACCCCCACCGCCGGCATCCCCTCGGGCCCCATCCGCCCAAGCGCATCCGCCGCCGCCACCCGCCGCGTTACCGCTGCCCCGCCCTCAAGCGCTTCGGCCAGCGAACCCACCGCCAGGGAACCCATCCGGGCCAGCGTCTCCGTGGCCGCCTCTCGGACCTCCGCACGGTCGTCGCCCAGCAGGACCACCAGACCCGGAACACCCGGCCGCGCCGAGTCCCCCGCAAACCCCAGGGCCATGGCCGCCCCCGCCCGCACATGCCACCGCCGATCTCCCAGCCTCTCCACCAGCGATGGGACCGCCGCCTCCCCGATCGCTCCCAACGCCACCGCCGTTCGATACAGGGCCTGGCTCCCCTGACGGTTCCGCCGGAACGGCTGCCAGCCCTCCAGATCCTGCAAGAGTGGCTCCAGTGCCGGCTCCGCCTCCGCTCCCAGGTGCGTCAGCGCCGTAATCGCCCCAAACCACACCTGCTGCTCATCGTCGTTCAACGCCCGGATCAGTTGCGGCACCACCTCGCGGACGTCCTGGCCCAACCGGCTCAGTTGGTACGCCGCCTCCCTCCGAATCCTGGGATCCGTGGACTCCAGATCAGCGGCGTATTCCGCCGGGGTCCGTTGCGCCCCCGATACCCCGATCAACCAAGCCCATACCAGTAGTCCTGCGATCGTCGCTCTCATGCCATTCCAACTGTCATCCAGCCCACCGTCCTCAAGCCGAGAGCCGAGGGGACCCCTCGGACCTCCCTCGGCTCTCCCGACGCTTACCTGCACTCGTGAAGGACCGAATCGCCGGCCTGCCGGGCGGACAGTCCCTCCCTGCTCCTATCCCTCCAGATAACGAAGCGGCCCGGTGCTGTCCCCGAATCGCTCCTCCTTCACTCCGGCCCGCTCCAACAGGGACAGGAACAGATTGCACATCGGCGTCTCTTGCGGATACCGGATGTGGCGCCCCGGCAGAATGCTGCCGCATCCCCCTCCAAACAGCGCCACCGGCAGGTCGTCATGGTTGTGCCGGTTCCCGTCGCTGATGCTTGAACCGTACACGAGGATCGAGTGATCGAGCAGGTTGCCATCCCCGTCCGGCGTGGACTTCAGCCGGTTCAACAAATACGCCAGCTGGCGGGTGTGGAACTGGTTGATCCGGCTGATCCGCTCCTGCTTCTCCCGGTCGTTCTCGTGGTGGGACAGCGTGTGATGCCCGTCCCGCACCCCGATGAACGGATACGGCTTGTTGCTGCCCTCGTTGGCGAACATGTACGTCGCCACCCGCGTGGTGTCGGTCTGAAACGCCAGCACCAGCATGTCCCCCAGCAACCGCAGATGCTCCTCGTAACTCGACGGTATCCCCTCCGGCAACGTCGCGTCCGGCACCCCTTCCAATCCCCGATGCGACTCCCGCTCGGCCCGTTCCACGCGCTGCTCGATCTCCCGTACCGCGGTCAAATACTCGTCCAGCTTGGTCCGGTCCCGCCCCGACGCCTTCCGAACCAGCGCCCTGGCATCCTCATGCACGAAATCCAGCAGGCTTCTCTGATACCGCCGGCGCCGCGCCAGACCCTCGGCCTGTTCCCGGTCGGTCCCGCCCCCAAACATGCGCTCGAATACCGCCCGCGGATTGATCTCCTTGGCCATCGCCGTCGAGTCGTTCCGCCACGAAATGTTGTTCGAGTACGCGCAGCTGTATCCCGAGTCGCACTTGCCCGCCTGACGCCCCGGCTCCGCCCCGATCTCCAGCGACGGCAACCGCGTGTAATGGCCGATCGCCGCCGCCGCAACCTGATCCACAGATACCCCCGCCCGAATCTCCGAACCCTCGCTCTTCAGCGCCTGCGAACCGGTCAACCAGCTCGCCGCCGCCCGCGCATGGTCCCCCGGCCCGTCCCCGTTCGCCCGACCCTTGTCGTGCGTCAGACCCGTCAGGATCGTCATGTCCCGCCGGAACGCCGACAGCGGCTCCAGAATCGCGGGCAGACTCGACAAGGCCCCCTCGTACGAAGGCGTCCAGTCCGGCATGTGCACGCCGTTCGGCACATAGAGGAACGCCAGACGCAGCGGCGACGACGGTTCCCCCGCCACGCCCGCCAACGCCCGCGCCGACATCAGGGATTCGCACGCCGGCAACGCCACCAAGGCGCCCAGACCGCGCAGGAAGGTCCTTCTAGGGATGGAGACTCGCATGTTGGTCATGAATTGCAGGCTCTGGCTGTCGCTTCAGGAATGGGTCACTGGCCACCACTTCTAACACCAGGGAGGAAAACTTAAAGCCATTCTTTTCGAGGTTCTCCAGAATCCCCCGCACCGCCCGCCGGTCGTACACCTGCAATCCCCGCCCCAACGCATAGGTCAGCAGCTTCGAGGTCAGCGCCCGCGGAAACTCCTCGTTCGACCGCAATACCTCCTTCAACCCCGCCGCCCCCACAAACGTCCGGCCCCCCGGCAGCTCCGCCGTGTTGTCGATCGGGTGCACCCCGTCCATCTCCCGCCATGCCCCCACCGCATCGAAGTTCTCCAGCGCGAATCCCAAGGGGTCCATCCGCTGATGGCAGGTCATGCACTCCGGCTTGCTCCGGTGCAGTTCCAGCCGCTGCCGCAGCGTCGCCGTCTTCGAGGCCTCCTCCCCTTCCTCGATCGCCGGCACGTCCGGCGGCGGCGGCGGCGGCGGCGTCCCAAGGATCTGCTCCAATATCCACTTGCCCCGCAGGACCGGCGCCGTCCGCGTCGGGACGGAGGTCACCGTCAACACGCTCCCCATGGTCAGAACCCCGCCTCGCGCCGATCCCGCCGGCAACGTCACCCGCCGAAACGCCTCCCCTTCCACCCCTTCCATCCCGTAATGACGCGCCAATCGCTCGTTGAGATAGGTGAAGTCCGCATCCAACAGGCTCTGAATCGGCCGGTCCTCCTGGATCAAGGCCCACAGGAACATTTCCGCCTCGGCCTTCATCGCCTCCCGCAGTTCCGGTCCCCATCCCGGAAAAATCAACGGGTCTGGTTCCGCCTCCTCCAGGTTGCGGATCTGCAACCATTGCCCCCCGAAATGCTCCACCAACGCCCGCGCCTTCGGATCCCTCAACATCCTCTTCGTCTCCCGCACCAGCACGTCCGGCTCCGTCAGCCTCCCCTCCGCCGCCACCGCCAGCAGCGCGTCGTCCGGCATCGAACTCCACAGGAAATACGAAAGCCTCGACGCCACCTCGTAATCGTTCAACGCCCGCTCCTCCCCGGGCCCCAACGGCTCGGGATCCAGTTCCCACCGGTACAGAAAATGCGGCGAGACCAGCACCGCCTGCAGCGCCAGCCGCATCCCCTCCTCGAAACTGGCTCCGTCCTTCCGCACCTGTTCCACCAAACCCACCAAACGCCTCACCTCCTCGTCCTTCGCCGGACGCCGGTACGCCCGCGACACCAGGCTCCGCAAGGCTTCCGCCGCCACCGTCGCCTCCTCCCCCGCCAGAGGCCGCCGCGGCAACACCCGCCGGTGCGATTCCGGATACGATTCCTCCTCCGCACCGAGCGGCCCCAGTACCTCAAACGAGGTCATGAACACATTGCGATCCCCGTCCGTATTGAAATTGTTCAGGTACGACACCGAGAGCCGCTGCGGTCCGGCCTCCTCGATCCGAATCGGGACCTCGAACGTCTCCGGCCGGCCCTCCAAAGCCCGAACCGATTGCACATGGATCTCCCGTCCGCCCAACCCCACCCCCATCTTCGGCAATTCCGACCCCGCCTGCTCCCCGTAGGCCCCCAAACGCAGGATGTAGTCCCCCGCCTTCGCGAATGCGTGGACCGTCACAATCTCGCCCTCCCGGTAGAATCCCCAGATCTCCTCCTCCAACGTCGAAATCGCATCCGCTTCCGTCGAAAACGCCCCCGCCGGAAGCCGCTTCACCCGCTGCCGGGCCGGATCTTCCGTGACGATCGTCCGCCGGGCAATCTCCTCCGCCGCCGCCAGGTACTTCTCGAAAAGCATCGGCGGCAGCGACAACACATCCCCGATGTTGTCGAACCCGTACCCGGATTCGTCGTGCGGAAACTCCCCGTGCACCTCGTAGTCCACTCCCAGCAGATCCCGGATGGTGTTCCGATACTCGTTCCGGTTGAGCCGCCGCAACGTCACCAATCCCGCCGTTGGCGGCAGTGCCGCCTCCAGGCGCTCCAGTTCGTCCCCGATCAACCGCGCCGTCGCCTGACGGTCGAATTCCGAGGGTTGACGCCGGTTCTCCGGAGGCATCTCCCGCGACTCGATGACATGCCGCACCTTGTCCCAGACGTCCCGGTTGGAGAGCACAATCCCCGCCGGCGGCACGCTCTCCAAATCAATCTGCGCCCGCGGTCGCTCCTTCCCGTGGCACGCAATGCAGTAGTCCATGACGAAGGGCTTCAAATCCCGCACGTAGTCGAACGCCCCCACCCCGGAGTCGCCACCCCCCCTCGCCATCCCCCCACCCCCCAGCAACCCCATCGCCACCCCCGCCAACCGGCCAATCCACCACGGGCCAATCCGCCCGCTCAGCACTCTCATGAAACTCCGCATGCGCCGGAGCATAGCCCTACCCCGGTCGTCGGCGCCAAGGGGATTCGAGCCCGAATCCTTCCATGGAAACCATGAGCCAAATGGCGGATCCCGCTCGATTCTCGCCGCTTCCCTGCCGCATTCCGAACCATCTGCCCAAAAAGCAACACCACTCCCCACCGACACTCCGCCACAATCCGGCCGGATTCGTGGTAACCCGCCTGTTTCCAATCGGTTCAGTCCCCATCAGGAGAACTGGCATCCCGGGTGCTTGTTCCCCCTCGGCCGGGGATGTTCCCCCTGCCCTCGGTCTTCGGACCGGGCGGTCTCTACGGGGGTAGGACGCCGTCCGGTCCGATAGACCCCGACCCCGGGGTAATCTTGGATTTCGAGGGACTGTTCCTCGCCCAACCCGGACCAACCGACACCCCCGCTCAGCCGGCCAAACCGCAGAGCTCATGAAGAAAATCGAAGCAATCATCAAGCCGTTCAAACTGGAGGAAGTGAAGGATGCCCTCGGCGAAGCCGGCATCGAAGGAATGACCGTCAGCGAGGTCAAGGGCTTCGGCCGCCAGAAGGGCCATACCGAAATCTACCGCGGCAGCGAGTACACGGTCGATTTCCTCCCCAAGATCAAAATCGAACTCGTCCTCCCCGACGACCGCGTCGAGACCGCCGTCAAGGCGATCGTCGGCGCCGCCAAGACCGGCAAAATCGGCGACGGCAAGATCTTTGTGTCGGCCATCGATGACGCCGTCCGGATTCGCACCGGAGAGAAGGGCGACACCGCCGTCTAGCCCCCAACCCCCAGCCCGCGAAACAACCCCAGCCCAGATCCGTTCCCAACATGAAGAAACGATTCGCCCCATTGATCTTGCTCCTCGGCCTGGCCTCGCTTTCGGCCGTCGGTGCCGAAGAGGCCGCCTACGCCGACCTCGAAGCCTTCCAGGCCTCCCCAGGCTACGTGATCTTCACCGCCCACAACCTGTGGATGATGGTGGCCACTGCCCTGGTCTTCATCATGCACCTTGGCTTCGCCAGCCTCGAATCCGGCCTCACCCGCTCCAAAAACACCGTCAACGTCCTCTTCAAAAACACCCTCATCCCCTGCATCGGTCTCCTTACCTACGCGTTCGTGGGCTTCAACCTGATGTACCCGGGCGATGATTTCGCCGGCAAATGGTTCGGCTTCGCCGGCTTCGGTGTCGGGGTCACCGACGACGTCGCGTCCCTCACCGACACCTACAACGCCGGGTACACCTACTGGACCGACTTCCTCTTCCAGGGGATGTTCGCCGCCACCGCCGCCACCATCGTCTCCGGTGCCGTCGCGGAACGGATCAAGCTCGGCCCGTTCCTGATCTTCTCGACGCTCTTCGTCGCCATCTCCTACCCGATCACCGGCATGTGGAAGTGGGGCGCCGGCTGGCTCGACGCCCTGGAAACGCCCTTCTACGACTTCGCAGGCTCCACCCTTGTCCATTCGGTCGGCGGCTGGGGCGCCCTCGCCGGTGTCCTGATCCTCGGACCCCGCCTCGGCAAGTACTCCAAGGAAGGTCGGCCCCTCCCCATCCCCGGCCACTCGATGCCCCTCGCCACCATCGGCGTCTTCCTCCTCTGGCTCGGCTGGTTCGGCTTCAATGGCGGCTCGGTCCTCTCGGCCGACCCCGCGGCCACCTCCCTCACCCTGGTCACCACCGCCCTGGCCGCCGCGGCCGGTGCCGTCGGTTCCATGGCCACCGCCTGGATCCTTCTCAAGAAGCCGGACCTCTCCATGGTCCTCAACGGCGTCCTCGCCGGCCTCGTCGGCATCACCGCCGGCGCCGATCTGATGGCCATGGGCTCCGCCATCGTCATCGGCCTCATCGCCGGTGTCCTCGTGGTCCTCTCCGTGCTCTTCCTCGACCGCGTCAAGATCGACGACCCCGTCGGCGCGATCTCGGTCCACCTCACCTGCGGCATCTGGGGCACCCTCGCCGTCGGCCTCTTCGGCGGCCTCGCCGGCGGTGCCCAACTCGTCTCCCAGCTCATCGGCATCGTCTCCATTGGCGCCTTCACCTTCGCCTTCGCCTTGATCCTCTTCCTCGTCATCAAGGCGACCATGGGTCTCCGCGTCTCCGCCGACGAGGAAAGCGAAGGCCTCGATATCGGAGAACACGGCAACGAAGCGTATCCGTACTTCCAGCCGATCGCCGAACGATAGACCCTGCGCGGGGCCCGGCCCCGTTCCCTCACCCCCGGGCGACCGTGGCTTCCAGGCCCGGTCGCCCTTCGGGGCCGGGGGGCCGGTCGCACCCTCCAACAACTCCAGACAACCCTCATCCCCCCCCACGATGATGCCGCGTCACGCCCTCGCCTCCCTCGCCGCAATCGCCCTGCTCCTCCTGCCCTGTCTCCAGGCCCTGGGCGCTGACGCTTCCACCCCTCTCCCCTCCGTCGAGGACCGCCTGGCCGATCTCGAGGCCTACATGAACAACGGCGCCCGCACCAATGATGACACGTCGCTCATCCCCGGCCCGGGCCCCGGCCACAACGCGTGGCAGATGACCTCGACCGCCCTGGTCCTCTTCATGACCCTCCCGGGACTGGCCCTCTTCTACGGGGGTCTGGTCCGACGCAAGAATGTCCTCTCGGTCATGGCCCAGTGCCTCGGCATCGCCGGCCTGGTCACCCTCCTCTGGTGGATCTGCGGCTACAGTCTCGCCTTCGCCACCGGCAACGCCTTCCTCGGTGGCACCGAGTTCATGTTCTTCCAGGGCGTCCGCGGCGATGAAGTCGGTCATGGCGGTCCCTGGATCTCCAACAGCATCTGGGCCGTCTTCCAACTCACCTTCGCCATCATCACCCCCGCCCTCATCGTCGGCGCCGTCGCCGAACGCATGAAGTACTCCGCCGTGCTCCTCTTCGTCACCCTCTGGATGTTCGTCGTCTACTTCCCCCTCGCCCACATGGTCTGGGCCGCCGACGGACTCATGGCCGGTGCGGTCAACCCGGATGCCCCCATCAAGGCCCTCGACTTCGCCGGAGGCACCGTTGTCCACATGTCCTCCGGCTGGACCGCCCTCGCCCTCTGCATCCTCCTCGGCAAACGACTCGGCTACGGCAGGGAACCCCTGCCCCCGCACAGTCTCGTCCTCTGCATGATCGGCACCGGCATGCTCTGGGTCGGCTGGTACGGCTTCAACGGCGGCAGCGCCCTCGCCGCCGACGGCATCGCCGCCGTCGCCTTCGTCAACACCACCCTCGCCGCCGCCGCCGCCAGCTTCGCCTGGGCCATGACCGAATGGATCATCAAGGGCAAACCCAGCGTCCTCGGATACTGCTCCGGCGTCGTCGCCGGCCTCGTCGCCGTCACCCCCGCCTGCGGCTTCGTCTCCACCAGCGGCGCCATGATCATCGGCATCCTCTCCGGTGTCCTCACCTTCTTCGCCTGCTGGAAACTCAAGCAATGGCTGGGCTACGACGACGCCCTCGATACCTTCGGCATCCATGGCGTCGGCGGTACCCTGGGCGCCCTCCTCACCGGCCTGCTCGCCACCCCTGAGGCCAATCCCCTCGTCGCCGACGTCGCCGACGGCCTCCTCATGGCCCAGATCAAGGCCATCGCCATCACCCTCGTCCTCTCGGTCGTCGCCACCGTCCTCCTCGCCCTCCTGGTCAAAGCCGTCGTCGGTCTCCGCCCCTCCGAGGACGTCGAAGTCGCCGGCCTCGATCTCGCCGAGCACGGCGAGGAAGGCTACCACGGCGCCTGAATGCCCCTCTGCGCCCGCCGCCTCATGGCGTTGCCGCGGCGGGCGCCATCACATCAACCAAAGCAAGCGCAACGCCTGACCCCTGGATCCCAATGAGCACCCCCAAGCAGGTACTGGAGCTGGCCAAAAAA